>JAVLAV010000229.1:0-560 GCA_031580735.1 Marinobacter sp. | reverse complement strand
ACTGAGCATGGTGCTGACGGCTTCAGCACAACAGCAGGACACCTATTCCGCGGTCTGCCAGGGGTTCACTGGCGCGGGGCTGGCCGGGGAGGCGTTGTTGCTGTTTTCCGATTCCAGCGTGCAGGACATGGCCCGCCTGCTGGGCTATGACGAGTCGGACACCGAAGTCGCCGGAATCGAGGTACTGATGGACATGTCCAGCATCCTGTTCGGTGCCTTCCTCCGGGGCGTTGGCCAACAGATGGACATTCAGCTGGGGCTGGGGCAACCCACGGTGCTGGGACGCCATCGCCGCGTGGACCACCTGGTGGAGCACCACAGCCGACGCCAGGAAAAGCTGATGTGTGTGGAGATCCCCTACCGCCTGGAGGAGTACGGGATCAGTTGCGACCTGCTGGTTTTCTTTACCGAGGAATCCATCGACCAGCTCGAAACCAACCTGCCCTTTCTGACGGGTGATAGCGGAGAGTGACTGTGGAGAACATCTTGGAGCGCAACCATGGCTGACGCGACCGACGCTACCGGCTACCACGCCCTGGTCACGCTGCTGGAATCCATCG
>JAVLAV010000228.1:0-567 GCA_031580735.1 Marinobacter sp. | reverse complement strand
CTGTCGGATCTCTTCAACCGCTTGCGCCATTTCCTGAATGACCGTACCGGCCAGTTGCGCCCGCTCAAGTGTCTGTTCCGCGAGCTTATTGCCAGTCTCCATGCTGGAAACCGATGTTTCGGCACTGGTGACCAGGTTGCTGATCAGCGTTTCAATCTCGGCGGCGGAGCTTTGGGTACGTTGCGCCAGTGATCGCACTTCGTCAGCCACTACCGAGAAGCCACGCCCGTGCTCGCCAGCACGGGCCGCCTCTATAGCGGCGTTCAGTGCCAGCAGGTTGGTCTGATCGGCAACCGACTTGATCACGTCCAGCACAGTCGCAATGTTGTTGGTTTCAGTTTGCAGACCGTTGAGCTGCTCCATCACGTTGGTACTTTGTTTATTGAGGTCTGCCACCAGTTCCAGGGTTTCCCGGACGGCTTTTTCACCGTTGCCCGATTTCTCGCTGGCGTGATTGGCGGCCTCAAAGGCCGCTTCCGCACTTTTTGCCACATCATTGACCGTCGCAACCATTTCATTCATGGCAGTGGCTACCTGGTCAGTCTGGGCTTGTTGTTCCGCTGCACC
>JAVLAV010000227.1:283-569 GCA_031580735.1 Marinobacter sp. | reverse complement strand
GTAATGCCGTTGCAAGGCGGCAGTATAGTCCGCGCGCTCATCACCGAACATGTGCCGGAATGCCTCCAGAAAGTCCTCTCGCAGGCTCAGACGCCACCAGAGCATATGGGCAATCTCATGCCGCATATGGCCAATCATGGTCCGGTAGGGCTCATCAAGCGCTTGCCTGCGGGTCGCCCTCAATACAGGGTCGGCCTCCGCGACACTGATGGTCACCACCCCGTTGCCATGGCCCATGGCAACGGGGGTGTGTCCTTCGGCAAGCATATGGAAAACAGGACGGGTT
>JAVLAV010000227.1:0-273 GCA_031580735.1 Marinobacter sp. | reverse complement strand
CCAGTGCCAGCGTCCGAGATTATCCAGTACCCATCGCTTCGCCGCCTCGGTTTCGGCCCAATTGGGCATGGCGTCCGGAATGTCCGGGTCGGGCGCCAGTGCCGTCATTGCGCAGGAACGACAAAACGCACCCTGTTCCGGTGCGATCCAGTTACAGCCGATGATGTCCCGGTTTGCACAAAAGGGAGGCATCGGCAGGAAGGCGCGTGCCTGGGGGTCGTAAGCTACCGGGGTTCCGTCGGCAGTGGTGAGATTGTGGAACCATAGGGTTCC
>JAVLAV010000226.1:0-572 GCA_031580735.1 Marinobacter sp. | reverse complement strand
GTTTATGAAAGAGCCAAGCGCCGGAATCCTCGGCGCTGGTCTGGCAATACCCGAAACTGGGAAATGACTGGACCTGTATCGCTCAACCCGGGCAAATTGCAGGAAATTGAGCGCAATAAACTGGCCGCTTAAACGCGGTCATTTGGACAACTGGGTTGAAAATCGCCGCTATTGCCGCCGCTTTGTTCGTCATGTGGTCGATCTGAATGTTCGCTTTGCGACCAAAGTTAAAATTTCCAAGCGAGTTTGCTTGTTTAAATATCGCAGAGCGGATGTGCCACAGAGATGGTGCGCCGGAAACCGTGCAAAGGTCATGTTGATGGGTAGTGATGCGGCGACCTAAATTAACTGGGCACTGCTAAGGCACCATTTAGGCACAGGCGCAATGTCAGAGAAAAATTCCTGCTTTTAATCTTGCCGTGCAAAGGTCATTGATCAAATCGGAGGTTTTTGTACTTCTCAGATGCGAGTAATGAAGGTAAGGGGATTGCCTTGGAGATAACCTGCTGATTTGCCATGTAAATGGCCCGCCCGTCAGGATTCGAACCTGAGACCTCCGCCTCCGGAGGGCG
>JAVLAV010000225.1:0-573 GCA_031580735.1 Marinobacter sp. | reverse complement strand
GATGCAGCGACACGAATCGTCAACGGGCTTCGCAAGGGCAAAACGGAAATCGCGTTTCCAAAACGCTTCACGTGGACACTGAAACTACTCGGCGCCCTGCCCCAAGGTGTCATTGATCGCATGGCCGCCAGCATGAGCCGGCAAAGCAGGAAAGAACAGGAATCCAATGGATGAGTAACAACCGTCAACGTATTGCAGTCATTGGCGCTGGTGTATCAGGGCTTACAACGGCCTGGCTTTTATCAGAGAAGTACGATGTTGAGCTGTTTGAAGCCGGCAGCTACGCCGGCGGCCACACCAATACGGAAACAGTCACGGCCGGCGGCCGCGACTGGCCGGTGAACACCGGTTTCATTGTCTTCAATGACTGGACCTATCCCAACTTCATCAAACTGATGGACCGGTTGGGGGTGGAGTCCGAAGTCAGCGACATGAGCTTCAGTGTTGACTGTCACTCATCCGGCCTGCAATACAACGGAACCAGTCTCAACACCCTGTTTGCACAACGGACCAACCTGTTGAACCCGCCATTCCTGCGAATGATCCGGGAGATTCTGAGGTTCAACAAAGAAA
>JAVLAV010000224.1:0-574 GCA_031580735.1 Marinobacter sp. | reverse complement strand
GGCGTTTCTTGAAATCACCGGATACAGGCGGGAGGAATTAATTGGTTGGAATTGCCGACTTTTACAGGGTGAGAATACCGACCCGGTGGCGCTGGAGACGCTTCGGCGGGCATTGAAGGATCGCAAGAAAGCAAACGTAACGCTGCTCAATTATCGGAAAAACGGCGAGGCCTTCTGGAACAATCTGGTGATCGAGCCGGTCTTTAATGACTCAGGCCAGTGTACACATTTTGTCGGCACTCAGCATGACGTCACCCGGCAACATGAGAATGAACAACTACTGGATCACCACGCCACCCATGACCTGCTGACCGGTTTGCAGAACCGTACACTGTTTGTCGCGAATCTTGCTCAAGCCTGTCAGAGGTCTGCCTCCGGAGTTAAAAAAGTCACGGTTTTGCATGTTGACCTGGATGATTTCAAACCGGTTAATAACAGTCTCGGTTACAGCGTTGGCGATCAGCTTTTGGTGACGGTCGGTCGCCGTCTGGAAAAAACAGTAGACGGGCTGGGCGTGGTTGCACGGTTGGGAGCAGATGAGTTCGCCGTGATGCTTGAAGGTGTGAGCGATGAG
>JAVLAV010000223.1:0-575 GCA_031580735.1 Marinobacter sp. | reverse complement strand
CTTCCCGGCCTGGCTCGCCCCGGTGCAGGCCGTGGCCCTGAATATCACGGACAAACAGGCGGAATATGTCGATTCCCTGGTGAAAACCCTAAATAATCAGGGGTTTCGAGTGGATGCCGACTTGAGAAATGAGAAGATCGGCTTTAAAATCCGCGAGCACACATTACAGCGAGTTCCCTATATGCTGGTGATCGGCGATAAGGAGCTTGAAAATAACACGGTAACCGTACGCACGCGTAGTGGCGAGGATCTGGGATCAATGTCTGTTGCAGACTTGATTGATCGATTCTCTGCCGAGATCGCGCGCCGCGGTTCTGCCGTTTTGGAGGAATAAAAGATCGCTTCGCCTAAAAAGACACTATTAAACGAGAACATCACTTACCCGCAGGTTAGGGTGATTGATAAAGATGGCGAGCAGCTGGGGATACTCAGCAGCGCAGAGGCCCTGGCTAAAGCGCAGGAGGCCGGTCTCGATCTGGTCGAAGTTTCACCAAATGCAGAGCCACCTGTATGCCGCATTATGGATTTTGGCAAGTTCCGTTTTGAAAACAGCAAGCAGAAACAGGGCGCGAAGA
>JAVLAV010000222.1:0-579 GCA_031580735.1 Marinobacter sp. | reverse complement strand
GTGGTAATCGTTCAGTGGCAACATGAAGTGATGAAGGTTGGAGAAGTACTCACCGATCAGGCCTGCGGTGCCAAAGAAGTCTCCCACGCTACCGTTGCCGGTGAGGAATGCGCGGCCCCACATCACCGCGATCAGGGCAATAAACAGCCAGCTCGACCCCAGGCTGAGGATGCGCACGTACTTGATTTTGCTGCTGGAATGCACCGCTGCTGCAATGGCAGCAAACACAATGAGATAGAAGGTGGGCACCACCGTTTCGCCGTCACCGATTTCCGGCAGATACCAGGGCAGGTTGACCAGCAACAGGAAGGCGGTAAAGGCACAGGTGCCGATGATCACCACGTTGTTGACCACCCTCACCAGCGGAATATCGAAGAACTTCACCCGTGGTTCAATCACGCAGAAGTAGAAGCAGGTCAGGAAATAGAAGCCCCAGATCAGGAAGGCCCAGAAGCCGAATTCGATAGCCAGGGGGTTGGCAAACCCGTACTCAGGGCTTTCCGCCAGGTCGCCGTAACCGGCGAATTCCGTTAACGGGAACATGATCAGGCCCACATCCAGGCCAGAGGTAAACAGGAT
>JAVLAV010000221.1:0-579 GCA_031580735.1 Marinobacter sp. | reverse complement strand
CTCAAGGTAGGGCGCAGACACACGGGCGCCGGAGGCCTTGATGTATTCATCGCCGTCCCGCCCCGTTATCACGGTAATGCCCTTGCCGCCGGAACCCTTGGCGGGTTTGATGGCAAAGCCATTGAGGTCATCCGCCATCTGTCGGAAATGGGGAATTTCGTGCTGCTGGCGAACTACCTGCAACAATCTGGGTGTGCGGACGTCGTATTCAGCAACTACCAGCTTGGTCTTGAGCTTGTTGTCCACCAGAGGGTAGGACGTGCGGCTGTTGTACCGGGCAATGTAGTCTACATTGCGCCGGTTCATGTTCAGCATTCCCAGCCGGTTAAGCTTGAAAGGCGAAATCCAGCCCATCAGTCGTAAACCTTCATGGGATGGAAACGACGGAGTTCAGACAATTTGTAGCCGGTATATTGCCCCATCAGAAGGATCAGCCCCAACACTACAAAGTGCAGCTCGGGAAAGTTGAAAGTCAGGTGGCTTGCCAGGGGTGCGCTCATCATGAGAAACGCACACACAGCCACAAACAGGCTGCCTGAGCCCTGGACAAAGACTTCGCGAGCCCCTTCTTCCTCCCAG
>JAVLAV010000220.1:0-583 GCA_031580735.1 Marinobacter sp. | reverse complement strand
CGAAGCATCGAACCAGTTGAGTGTATCGAGTAATCCATAAACCTGGTAATCCTTCGGCACCTGACCTTTATACTTCTGGACATCGTGCTCTCCGCCACCAGGACCACAAAGCACTTCGGCGCTCAGCGACCCAGTTGCCAAACATGCGAGCATAAAAACATAACAACTGGCTTTTCGAATTATCATTGTGTTTCCCAATTAAAGTACCGTTTTGGCCTTGGGCTCAGCGTTATCCTGCAGGGCCCTCTTTCCGGTGGGCATTACCGGCAATTCACAGCCCCACTCCAGACACAACCAGACCAAACCAGACCGCCAGCAATACCGACCCCACACCAAGCACTACCGAAACCGTGCCCAGGGTCTGGCTCCGTTTCTGCAGATTGCCAATTTCGATCGGCAGGTCATCACTCTTTTCAATCTGCAAGGTGGATACCTCTTCCTGTCATCCCGGTTCGATAATTTCAGACAATACCGCGTTTTACCGACCATGTCTCAAATCGATGACCAGGCGTGGAGGACTTCTCAATTCGCGGACCTGATAGCGATTCGGCGACTCGACGCCGAAAACCCATGTCACCACAGC
>JAVLAV010000021.1:25869-36052 GCA_031580735.1 Marinobacter sp. | reverse complement strand
GGTAAGTTGGGCCTCCTCCACGAAAATCGTTTTTTCAAGTACATACCGACGGCCACTTTCCCAAACTGTATCCGTCGTAATGTCAGAACCAATTCGTACCGCCCGGTTTTCAAAAGCCGTGAAGCCGGCCACTGTTGCCACGACGGCGCCCATGATGGGTAGCAATACCATGGCACTTCGGCCAAACCAGTTGCGACGTTTGACGGGCTCTTCCGCCGGTGCTTCCGGAGTTTGGTCAGTTGATTTCGACATCAGTGCTTCGCCCTTGTCGCTGGCCATGATTTCCCGTGCCAGCGCCTGCAGTTCCGGCGAGCCATTGGCTTCTACTCTTCTCAATACATCCGCCCGGTAGCCAGGCTCCCGGAGCAGAACGTTGAGATGAACAAAATCAACGCCCGGGCATTGGTTCCTGTCGACCCGGCGTTTGAGCTGCCAGAGTTTTTCCACCAGGTGAGATGTTTGATTGGCCATTTCTGCTGCTCCGTTTAACTGCGTTGCCTCGTTATACTCGGAGCAGATGAAGGCTTTATGTCAGTCGTCTTGCGGTTTCTCGCGGATAATTGTCACAGAACTGCCACAAGTGATTGTTAGCTTGCCGGTGCAATCGCAAGAGTGTTCCCGATGTATCTTGAGCTCAAACGCCCTTTGAATATTGTTCAACCGATTATGATCCTGCTTGGGGTTGTGATGATCGCTTTTATATGGGCCTTGTTCCTTGTCCAGAGCCTTTCCTCGCGAGAAGAAGTGCTGGCAGCCCGGCTTTCTGAAAACCGGAATCTGGCGCTCATCATTTCTGAGAGTCTGAAGCAGATGACAGACAGAACCCGCGCTATCGGCAGTCTGGTCCAGGACGAAATGGGAGTGGCGAACCGTGAAAGACTGTTGACGCTGCTGGCGGAAGATCCGGTTTTCAATCGCCTGAGCGTCTATAAATCCCGGGGTGAACTGCATTATGCCTCTCATCCCAAATCTGCCCGCCGGGATATCTCCGGGTGGCTCAACGAACTTGATGGCCATGTTGAGCGTTTTGGCATGGCCCCGGTTATGCCCCCTAAGGATTCCGACCCGGCGCAGTCCGGTAATCAGCCGGACTGGCGGCTGCCGTTCCTGATGCCGGTTGGTAAGCCTGGCAGTTCGCAGGTAGCCCAGTGGATTTTGATGGAACTGGATATCGGCTATCTGTCCGGCCTGCTGCAACATATGGAACTGGGAGATGGCCGGTTCATTCAGGTCCGGGACAGCAAGGGGAATGAATGGATGCGGGCGGACACCAGTGGCGTCATTGTGGGCGGAGCACAGCTGTCCGGCCTGAATCCCACCGTTGGTGACCGTGTGAGCACGGTTTCCGGCACTATTGAACTGGCGGGCGAGCGCCACCAGTACGTCGTTGCGGCCCGGACAAGTCATGGGTTCAGTGTTGTCATTGCCCAGCCCTATGACTACATTCTCGAGCCCCTGGAACATGATCAGAACCAGCAGTTGGTGGTGAATGCTCTGATGACAGTGCTGGTAACAGGAATTGTCCTCTGGCTGATGCGGACCCTGTACCAACAACAACTGGCGTTGAAGGCTCTGCAACAATCGGAACTGAAAAATCAGAATCTGATTGATCGCCTCGAAGGCGAACACGCCCGCACCACAAGGGCTGCCGCCATTGATCATCTGAGCGGTTTGTATAATCGGCGGCAATTTCTGGATGCAGCGGCTGAAGCCCTCTCCCGCCAACCAAGACAACGCCGTCTGTCCGCTCTTCTGTTCATTGACCTTGACCGCTTCAAATCCATCAACGACAGCCTGGGGCACCATATTGGTGATTTGTTGCTGCAGGCGGTGGCGGGTCGTATTCAGCATCGCCTGGGCAAGGAAGACTTGGCCGGGCGTTTTGGCGGCGATGAATTTGTCGTGTTTATGGGTGGTGATCGCACAGAAGCTGATATTGAGCAATGGGTGTCCGGACTGGTGGATCATCTGTCGACGCCCTATCAGCTTGATGGCATTGAATTAAATAGCAGCCCCTCGGTAGGTATCGCTATTTCACCCAGAGACGGTCAGAGTATCAATGATCTGCTACGGGGCGCTGATGCTGCCATGTATTCCGCCAAGAGAGCCGGAAGAGGACAGTATCGGTTTTTTGACCAGTCACTGAATTCCAACAGCGATATTGAGGAATTTCACCTCGAGCAGGCTTTTGCGGATGCCCTGCATGAGCGCCAGTTTGTGCTGCATTACCAGCCTCAGGTGTGCCTGGATTCCATGGAGATTGTCGGGTATGAAACCCTGGTGCGCTGGCAGCACCCGACGTACGGTCTGTTGTTCCCGGACCGTTTTATTCCCATGGCCGAGCGCAGTGGTTTTGTAATACCGCTAGGCATGGAGGTGATTCGACTGGCCTGTGAGCAACTGGTGGAATGGCAGCAACAGGGCCTGAAAGCGCATCCGCTGGCAGTGAATGTGTCGCCGATACAGCTGAGCGAACCCGGTTTCTGCGACCGGGTTCTGGCAGAAATAGAGTGTTATGATTTGGCTCAGGACATGTTGGAACTGGAGGTCACCGAAACCGCGGTTCTGGACGAGCAGGCAATGGAAAACCTGCGTTGCCTGAATGAGGCTGGCATTCGCCTGAGCCTGGACGATTTCGGCACCGGTTATTCCGGCCTTGCACACCTGGAAGCCGTGCCGGTCGGGAAACTGAAAATCGATCGTAGCCTGATCAATCGCATCTGCAACAGCCATGATGACAGTCCTGTGGTCTCCTCCACTATTATCCTGGCCAAACGAATGAATCTGAAAGTGGTCGCCGAAGGGGTGGAAACGCCTGAACAGTTGGTGCATCTGAAAGTAGCCGGGTGTGACATTGCTCAGGGTTATCATCTTGGCCGGCCCATGCCCGCCGCGGATGTCTCACGTTTTCACAGAACCTTCAACAGAAGGCAGGAGGCCGGTTAATGCGCCTGCTGTGTGTCCTTGTGCTGTGTCTGTTGTGGTTTCCTGTGGGCTTGCTGGCGGAAGAGTACCCGCGCAACAAGACCTGTTCAGTAGAGAGACTGGTTTTCTCGATGATTCCGAAAAAGGATATTGATGAACAATTGCGTGAATACCAGCCGCTGATCTCACTGTTGAGTGAGGGTCTCGGAATGCCGGTGGAGGTGGTACGAGCCAGCTCTTACCAGAGCGTGATGGATTCGCTGGTCTCCGGAGCCCTTGATGTGGCGGTTCTCGGGCCTGCAGCCTATGTTCGTGTCAGGTCGCAGAATCCGGACATTGAGGCTTTTGCATCGCTTGCTGTGCAATCTGGCCACTTCACACCGGCTGGCAGCTTCTACTACTCGGTATTGCTGGTGAACCGGGACAGTGAAGCCACTGAACCGGGCGATCTTGAAGGCGCCCGGGTTGCGCTGACAGACCCCAATAGCACGTCTGGCGCACTGATTCCGCAAACGGAATTTGCCGATGCTATCCAGCGGCCATTACACCGTTTTTTCGCCAGGCAGGTGTACGCCGGCAGCCACGACAAGGCGATAAATGCACTGCTGGCTGACAAGGTAGACGCCGCCTTTGTGTCCAGCTCCCGAGTGGATGAATACGTGGCTAGGGGGATGGTTGGCCCGGACCGTTTTCGGGTTGTCTGGAAATCCTCACCTTTGCATTATGACCCGTTCGTATTTCGCAGTGATTTGTGTGAACCCATACGCCGGAATGTCGAGAGGTTGATGACCACACCTTCGAAACAACGTAGGCAGTTTCTGGATAGTCAGCAGGCAACGGAAATAACTCGAGTAAGCCACGAGGATTACCGACCGCTGGAACGGTTGATAGAAAATCGGAACTGAAGAAAATCTGGCCATCGAGGCGATGGTTGGAGTAATAAGCGGATTTGGAGGGAAAGCGGGAAAGTGGTCGGCGTGGCAGGATTCGAACCTGCGACCCCTTCGTCCCGAACGAAGTGCGCTACCAAGCTGCGCCACACGCCGATCAACGGCCGGTATTATACGGATTCGGCCGTTTATTGCTACCCCCTTCCCTGGGGATTTGTGGATGCTCTTCGGGCGAGCTCCTGTCAGCCCGCGGTGGGCAGCAGGGAAATGTCCGCCACTCGCAGGAACAGGTTGCGCAAGCGGTTGAGCAGAGCCAGGCGGTTGTTTCGTACCGCTTCGTCGTCTGCCATTACCATCACTTCGTCAAAGAAGGTGTCTACCGGCTTGCGCAGGCTCGCCAGTGAGCTCAGGGCGCTGGCGTAATCGCCCTGCTCGAACAGCGGCAATACCTTCCGGGCCTGCTCTTCCACCTGTTCGGCCAGTGCTTTTTCCGCGGAGTCCTGCAGCAAGGCGTTATCCACGGTTTCGCCAATGCTGTCGCCACCCTGTTTGTCCAGAATGTTGGATACCCGCTTGTTGGCGCCGGCCAGGGCCAGGGCTTCCGGCAGCTGGCGGAAGGCTTCCACAGCTTTCACACGGCGGTCGAAATCCAGAGGGCGCGTTGGACGGCGGGCGTGTACAGCCAGGTAGACCTCGGCGCTGATGCCCTGCTCGTCGTAATGGGCGCGGAAGCGCTCAAGCATGTAGTCCACGACCGTGCTGGCGGTGCCTTGCTCGCTCAGCACGGTGAAGTTCTCTTCCGCCCATTCGCACAAGGTCTGGAGGTCCAGCGGCAGTTTCTGTTCGATGATGATGCGCAGCACACCCAGAGACGCACGGCGCAGGCCGAACGGGTCACGGGTACCGGACGGCGGCTGGTTGATACCGAACAGGCCCACCAGGGAGTCGATCCGGTCGGCAATGGCGACGGCACAGCCGGTCAGCGTGGTGGGCAGGTCATCGCCGGCAAAGCGTGGCATGTACTGCTCGTTCAGCGCCTTGGCCACATCGGCATGTTCGCCATCGTCGGCGGCGTAGTACTGCCCCATGATGCCCTGAAGATCGGTGAACTCGAGCACCATTTCGGTGACCAGGTCGGTCTTGGCGAGCATGGCGGCACGCTCGGCCAGGGCCGGATCGCTGTTGATGGCTTCGGCAATTTTCTTTGCCAGCGCCGCGACCCGCACCGACTTGTCGTACAGGCTGCCCAGCTTGTCCTGGAATACGATAGGCTTGAGGGCTTGGATACGGTCTTCCAACCGGGTCTTGCGGTCTGTTTCGTAGAAGAACGCGGCATCGGCCAGGCGTGGACGAATCACTTTCTCGTTACCGGAAATGACCTGGGATGGATCCTTGCTTTCCAGGTTGGCCACGGTGATGAACAGCGGCAGCATCTGGTTGTTGCTATCGACCACGTGGAAGTATTTCTGGTGTTCGGCCATCGAAGAGATCAGCGCCTCGGCCGGCACATTGAGAAAGCGTTCCTCGAACTGGCCGGTCAGGGCTACGGGCCACTCCACCAGGGCGGTGACTTCGTCCAGCAGGTCTTCGTCGATCACGGCCTGACCATTGGCTTCGGTTCTGGCCAGCTCTTCGACACCGGCACGAATCTGTTCCCGGCGCTCTGCAAAATCGGCTAACACGTAGCCTTCCTGCTTGAGCACGACTTCATAGTCGGCCGGGGTGGGTACGATCAGTTCTTTCGGGCAGTGGAAACGGTGACCACGGGTTTTATTGCCGGGCGTCAGGTTCATGATCGGTGTGTCGATCACCTTGTTGCCGTAGAGCATGATCAGCCAGTGCACCGGGCGTACGAATTCGGTGCGGTGAGCGCCCCAGCGCATGCGCTTGGGAATGGGCAGAGCTGCAAGCGACTGGTCGACCAGCTCCGGCAGCAGTTCCACGGTTGGCTTGCCCTGCTCGACGGTGCGGTAAACCACCCAGGATCCCTTGTCGGTTTCCAGGGTGTCCAGCTGGTCCGGAGTAATGCCCAGAGAGTTGGCGAAACCGGTCAGCGCCCGGGTGGGGTTGCCGGCGTCGTCAAAGGCGGCTTTCACCGCCGGGCCGCGCTTTTCCACCGGCTTGTCCGGCTGGGCATCGGACAGATCGCGGATACGCACCGCGAGTCGACGCGGCGCCGCGAAGGCTTCGACCTTGCCGAAATCCACACCGGCGTCTTCCAGGCCTTTGGCAATACCCCTGGTGAAGGCATCAGACAGTGGTTTGAGGGCTTTCGGAGGCAGTTCCTCGGTACCCAGTTCGACCAGAAAATCCTGTGTAGCCATGGTTATGCGTTCCCCTGTTCCTGCTGTGCCTTTTTGGCTTTCTTGCCCTTTTTGCTGTTGGCCTTGGCATCCGCTGCGTCTGCGGCGGCCAGCACTTCCTGGCGCAGGGCCTCGGGTGCCATCGGGAAGCCAAGCTTGCGGCGGCTGTCAAAGTAGGCCTGCGCCACAGAGCGGGCCAGGGTGCGTACGCGCAGGATGAAGCGCTGGCGTTCGGTGACTGAGATCGCGTGGCGGGCATCCAGCAGGTTGAAAGTGTGGGAGGCCTTGAGTACCTGCTCATAGGCAGGCAGCGGCAGGCCGGCGTCGATCAGGCGGGCGCTTTCGCGCTCATGGACGTCGAAGCTGTGGAACAGGAATTCGGTGTCGGCCTGTTCGAAGTTGTAGGTCGACATCTCCACTTCCTGCTGGTGGAAGACATCACCGTAAGTGACCACGCCATCCGGCCCGTTGGTCCAGACCAGGTCGTAGACGCTGTCGACGCCCTGCAGGTACATGGCGATGCGCTCAAGGCCGTAGGTCAGCTCGCCGGTGACCGGGTAGCATTCCAGGCCGCCCACCTGCTGGAAGTAGGTGAACTGGGTTACTTCCATGCCGTTCAGCCAGATTTCCCAGCCCAGACCCCAGGCGCCAAGGGTTGGGGATTCCCAGTTGTCTTCAACAAAGCGGATGTCGTGTACGAGTGGGTCCAGGCCCAGGGCTCGCAACGAATCCAGGTACAGCTCCTGGATATTGTCCGGTGACGGCTTCAGCACCACCTGAAACTGGTAATAGTGCTGCAGGCGGTTCGGGTTCTCGCCGTAGCGGCCGTCTGTGGGGCGGCGGCTGGGCTGGACGTAGGCGGAGTTCCAGGTTTCCGGACCGATGGAGCGCAGGAACGTGGCCGGGTGAAAGGTACCGGCGCCCACTTCCATGTCCAGGGGCTGGAGAACCACGCAGCCGTGCTGCGCCCAGAAATTCTGCAGTGCCAGAATCAGACCCTGGAAGGTCTGGAGATCCGGCGCGGAGTTGTTGGTTGCCTTGTCTGTCACGACGTTTGCCTGCTGGTCAGTCTGTGTGTGGCGCCCCGGATTACAGGACGCCCCGAAAAATGAAAACGCGCATTATACGCTGGCTGGTGAGGTATTTCTAAGTGCCAGCCAGACTGTTGTTTTGTCTGGGGTCAATCAGAAGAAGGTGAGGCCCACCTGGAACAGTTTTTCCACTTCCCGGATGCGGGATTTATCCACCAGGAACAGGATGACGTGGTCATCTGGCTGCACCCGGATGTGATCGTGGGCAATGAGCACTTCGTGGTGCCGGACAATGGCGCCAATGGTGGTGCCCGGTGGCAAATGGATTTCATCCAGCCGCTTGCCAACCACCTTGGATGAACGGTGATCCCCGTGGGCTACGGCTTCAATGGCTTCCGCCGCGCCTCTGCGCAGTGAGTGAACGTTTACCACATCACCCCGGCGCACGTGGGTGAGCAGGCTGCCGATGGTGGTCTGCTGAGGCGAGATGGCGACATCGATATCGCCACCCTGAATCAGGTCGACGTAATCGGGGTTGTTGATCAGCGTCAGCACCTTGCGGGCACCCAGTCGCTTGGCCAGTAACGAGGCCATGATGTTGGCTTCGTCATCATTGGTCACCGCGCAGAACACATCGGTGCTCTCAATGTTCTCTTCCAGCAGGATGTCTTTGTTGGCGGCGTTGCCTTCCAGCACGATGGTTTTGTTCAGGCGCTCGGAGAGCATCACGCAGCGGTCGTGATCGCGTTCCAGGATTTTGACCTGAAAACGGTTCTCCAGCGAGCTGGCAAGCCGGAAGCCGATGTTGCCACCGCCACAGATAAAGATGCGTTTGTAGGGCTTGGCCAGCGGCTGCAACTCACTCATGACCGAGCGGATGTGATCGGCGTCGGCAATGAAGAAGATCTCGTCGCCGTCTTCGATCATGGTGTCGCCCTGGGGCATGATCGCGCGGTCTTTGCGGAAGATGGCCGCGACCCGGGTGTCGATTCTGGGCATGTGAGTGCGCAGGTAAGACAGCTCATGGCCTACCAGCGGGCCGCCTTTGGTGGCGCGGATGGCCACGAGCCTGACCTGGCCTTTGGAAAATTCCAGAACCTGCAGGGTGCCGGGATACTCGATCAGCCGGGTGATGTGTTTGGTGACCAGGTGCTCGGGGCTGATGGTGACGTCAATGGGAAAGCCCCGGAGCTTGTCTGGTTCGGTGGCGGCTTCCCGGTCATAGAACAGTTCCGGTTTGGCCAGATAGGCGCCGGCCCGAACCCGACAGATGGTGGTCGGGGTTTTGTACAGCAGTTTACTGACCTGGCAGGCCACCATGTTGGTTTCATCGCTGTTGGTGACGGCGATGACCATGTCTGCGTCTTCCGCGCCGGCCTCAACCAGGATGGTCGGGTAAGAAGCCGGGCCATGGATGGTGCGGATATCCAGCCGATCCTGGAGTTCCCGAAGGCGAACACTGTCGCTGTCTACGACGGTGATATCATTAGCTTCGTTGGCCAGGTTTTCCGCCAGGCTTCCGCCCACCTGGCCGGCCCCGAGAATCAGAATTTTCATGTTTCAGGTCTCTCCAATACGGCATAGAAAAAGCCGTCGTGGTTATCCGGGTCTGGCAGTAGTTGCCGGCCTGTGGTCATATCCCGACCCCATTCTACATCAAGCTCAATCAGCTTTGCCTGTGTCTGCTGCTTCATGAACCGCTGGATTATACGGTGATTCTCCTGGGGGAACACCGAGCAGGTGGCGTACACCAGCCGGCCACCGGGCGCCAGGATATTCCACATGGCTTCCAGGAGCCCCAGCTGGATACCAGCCAGGGGCACTATGTCGGATTCGCGCCTCAGAAGCTTGATGTCCGGATGCCGGCGGATCACGCCGGTGGCGCTGCAGGGGACGTCCAGCAGAATGCGGTCGAAGACAGTGCCGTCCCACCAGTGTTCGGTGTCGGCGGCATCGGCCTGCTGCAGGGTTGCCGTGAGATCCAGGCGCTCCAGGTTTTCTTCGATTCGCGGCAGGCGTTCGGCAGATTCATCAATGGCCACCACCTCGGCCAGCCCGGGTTCGCTTTCAAGGATCGCGCAGGTTTTGCCGCCAGGAGCGGCGCAGGCATCCAGAACCCGTTGGCCGGGCTGGAGGTCCAGCAAGGTGGTGCACAGCTGCGCGGCTTCATCCTGAACACTGGCAGCGCCATCGGCAAACCACGGCAGCCGGTCTACCGGCACGGGTTGTTCAAGCTGAATGCCGAAAGGGGCGAAGCGGGTGGCCCGGGCTTCGATGCCGGCTTCTTTCAGCAGGTTCAGATATTCATCCCGGCTGAAACGGCGGGCATTGACTCGCAGAGTCATTGGCGCCTGTTGATTGTTGGCGTCGAGAATCGCTTGCCAGTCGTCCGGCCAGTTGTGGCGAAGCTTTTCCACCATCCACTCGGGGTGGCTGAAACGACTGCTGTCATCGGCGGGCTCCGGCGCGCCTTCCCGTTCCGCGGCGCGCAGCACGCCGTTGACCAGACCAGTGAGGTGCGGTTTGTCCAGGGCCCGACAGGCTTCCACGGTTTCATTCAGAACCGCATAAGTGGCCTGTTCGCTGAACCGCAACTGGAACAAGGCCACCAGCATCAAATGATGAACCACCCGGTCGGGTTTGCGCAGGGGCTTTTTAAGGCGCCCTTTGAGTTCGCCATCCAGGCGGTGAAACCAGCGACAGCTGCCGTAACAGATCGCCTGCAATTGCGGCCGCTGTTCCGGCGGCAACTGGCTCAACGCGGGTGGCAGGCATTGCGACAGCGACTGGCCGTTTTCCACTGCCAGCAGTACGTTGGCGGCAATGGCCCGCAGGGGCAGGGCTTGCTGGGCCATGATCAGTGAAGCTCCTGTTCGGGCATAAGCACCTGTTTGCCGCCGTTGATCAGGTCATTAACGCTCTGGGCCCGTGTGCCCGGGAGCTGTACCCGGGTGACTCGCAGAACGCCGGAACCACAGGCGATGTCGATGCCATCGCGGTCTCGGTTGAGTACGGTTCCCGGCGTTTTTTCGCT
>JAVLAV010000021.1:0-25859 GCA_031580735.1 Marinobacter sp. | reverse complement strand
GTCTTTACTCAGGGCCTGGGCCATGTGAATGCGGATGCGCTGGTCGCCCAGGTCGGTGAACGTGCCGGGCCAGGGGTTGAACGCGCGAACCAGCCGTTCAATGTCTGCGGCACTGCGCTGCCAGTCGATATGCCCTTCCTCTTTTGAGAGCTTGTGGGCGTAGCAGGCCTCGTTGTCGTTCTGCGGCTCGGGGCCCAGGTCGCCCCGTGCGAGCTGGTTCAGGGCCTCGACAATGGCCTCACCGCCCAGGTCGGCCAGACGGTCGTGAAGGCTGCCGCCGGTGTCGTCTGAACGAATCGGTGTGGTGACCTTCAGCAACATGTCGCCGGTATCCAGGCCTTCGTCCATCTGCATGATGGTGATGCCGGTTTGCGTGTCGCCGGCGGCGATAGCGCGATGAATCGGGGCAGCGCCGCGCCAGCGGGGTAACAGTGAGGCGTGGATGTTCAGGCAACCGTGGGTCGGGATGTCCAGTACCGCTTTGGGCAGGATCAGACCGTAGGCGGCGACAATCATCACGTCCGGCTTCAGAGCGGCCAGTTCCTGCTGGGCATCTTCTGATTTAAGGCTAAGCGGCTGAAACACGGGAATGTCGGCATCCAGTGCAACCTGCTTGACCGGGCCGGGCACCAGTTTGCGGCCGCGACCGGCGGGACGATCCGGCTGACTGTAAACGCCAACAATGTCATGGCCGGCTTTCAGCAAGGCTTTGAGGGCGGTGGCGGCAAAATCCGGGGTTCCGGCAAAAACGATTCGCACGGTGCTGTGGTCTCTGTGGCTGTGGCGTTGAATACGAAAAGACCGGGTCGCAACCCGGTCCTGAAATCCGTTTGAGTGGCAGGGCCTGTCAGGCGCTCTGCTTATGCAGCTTTTCCAGCTTTTTGCGAATGCGGTTACGCTTGAGCTGGCTCAGGTAATCGACAAACAGCTTGCCGTTCAGGTGATCCATCTCGTGCTGGATGCACACAGCCAGCAGGCCTTCTGCTTCCAGTTCATATTCTTCGCCATCGCGATCTCTGGCGGTAATCCGGCAGTGCTCGATGCGTTTTACATCTTCATAGAAGCCGGGCACCGACAGGCAACCTTCCTGCATGGCTTCCAGATCGCCGTCCAGAACATCCACTTCCGGGTTGATGAACACCCTAGGCTCGCTCTTGTCGTCCGACAGGTCCATCACGATGATCTGCTTGTGCACATCCACCTGGGTGGCGGCCAGGCCAATGCCGTTGGCATCGTACATGGTCTCGAACATGTCGTCGATCAACGTACGGATGTCGTCTGTTACCTCACCGACGGGCTTGGCAACGGTGCGAAGCCGCGGGTCCGGGTATTCAAGAATCTCTCGTATCATAGGGCTCTTTTCGTCTGACCTGTGTTTGTGAGGCTGCTCCGGCTTTCGGATGCGTGAACTCGATCTCCGAAATTTGACAGGGTGCAGCGCACAATGTCTCTTTAAGGGGTATTATCCGTCAAATCAGCGATTGAGTACAAACTGATCAGTCGATAGCCAAAAACTTTCGAAACGCTTGCACAATCCTGCACGGCGATAAAAGATAACAACACAAAGCCTGAGACTTCTTCTATAGTAACGTTTCAGGCTTTAAATCAAGTTCGCGATCAAGGACATGGACAATGAGGAAACTGTTGTACGCTCTGGCAGCATCGGCGCTGCTGTTTGCTTCCTGGGCCCAGGCACAACCGGAGCTGCGGTCTGATCACCCCGAGCGTTACACTGTCGTCAAGGGAGATACCTTGTGGGACATCTCGGCGCGTTTTCTGGACAATCCCTGGTACTGGCCGGAAATCTGGCACGTGAACCCGCAGGTTGCCAATCCACACCTTATTTACCCCGGTGATAATCTGGCGCTGGTTTATATCGATGGCAAACCCAGAATTACCAAGGTTGCGTCCAGTGGCGTGGTGAAACTCTCACCGAAAGTGCGGTCTGAGGCCATTGATACGCCGATCCCTGCGATTCCCCTGGATGCAATCGCCAGTTTCCTGACTGAAACGCGCATCGTGAGTCCTTCGGAAATCAACAATGCGCCTTACGTGCTTGAAGGTGAAGACGGTCGCATTATCACCGGTGCCGGTGACCGTATATATGCCCGGGGCCAGAAGCCAGCTGATCGCGTGGGCATCTTCCGTCGCAGCAAGGAATTTGTAGATCCGGAAACCGGAGAATTTCTGGGGCTGGAGGCTCGCAGTATTGCCCGGGGTAACATCACCGCCGAGAATGGCGATGTACTCACCCTGGAGCTCACCAGTTCCAGCGAAGAGGTGCGCATTGCTGACCGCCTGTTAACCAGTGAAGACCGCCGTCTGACCACGAACTTTGTGCCCAGCGCTCCTGGCGATCAGGTTGAGGGCGAGATGATTGCCGTGGATGGCGGTGTCAGTCAGATCGGCCAGTATGATGTGGTGGCGATCAATCGTGGTAAGCGTGAAGGTGTAGAACCCGGCGACGTTCTGGCGGTGCTCAAGAGTGGCAACATGGTGCGTGACCCGGTCACCAATGAAATCATTGAGCTGCCTTCCGAGCGTGCTGGTTTGCTGATGGTTTTTCAGGCCTATGACAAAATGAGCTACGGCCTGGTGCTTCAGGCCACTCGTTCGCTGGCGGTGGGGGATAAGGTCACCAACCCCTGAATCCACTAAATCGTGCCTGTTGACGGCCGGGCAATGATGCCCGGCCTGCATTTTTCAAGGATGAATCATGTCGGAAAAAGCTTTGCCGTCGTCAATGGCGGCGCAGTGGCTGCTGCTCTCCCTCCTTCCCCGGTTCGGCCTCAGAATTCGTGAACGCGTTGCTGCCAATACCAATCAACTGACCGACATTCTGGCGATGAATCCGGCCACATTGCGGGCCATGGGTGTGGGCCCCGAAGCCGGTGAGGCAATTCTCGCCTGGCAATCGGAAGACACCGGACAACCGGTGGTGCGACAAGCGCTGCAGGTTTTTGCGGAGTGTCAGCGTCAGAACATTGCCCTGATTGGCCAGAGCCATGAGCACTATCCGGAAGCGCTCAAACATATTCACGATGCTCCGCTACTCCTCTATGGGCTGGGCAACACGGCTTTGTTGATTCAGGATCAGATTGGCATTGTGGGGAGCCGGAATGCCACCCGTGCCGGTCTTGATAATGCCCGGCGCTTTGCGGCGGAGCTGAGTAATCGTGGCTTGTTGGTGTCCAGTGGTCTGGCGCTGGGCATTGATGGTGCCGCCCATGCCGGGGCCCTGGACGCTGGTTTCCCGACGCTGGCGGTGATTGGCTGCGGTCTGGATCGTCTGTATCCGGCACAACACCGTAAACTGGCGCATCGGGTGATCGAAAACGGCCTGATTGTGTCCGAGCATCCACCAGGCACTCAGGCCCGGGCCGCTTTTTTCCCGAAAAGAAATCGCATTATCAGCGGCCTGAGCCGGGGTGTGCTGGTGGTCGAAGCCGGTGTAAAAAGTGGTTCGCTGATTACCGCGAGGCTGGCTCTGGAACAGGGCCGGGAGGTATTTGCCATTCCCGGTTCGGTACACAGCCCGGTGGCACGCGGCTGTCATCAACTGATCCGTCAGGGTGCCAGGCTGGTTGAGACAGCCGATGATGTCCTTGAAGAGCTGGGAACCTGGTGGACTCTGCAGGCGCCGGATGCCGGTGGTGAACCGGTGTCGCCCGTTCCTGATCTGGCCGGGCTGGACCATCGTGAAATCGCGGTATTCGAGGCTTTGGGGTATGATCCCCAATCTACCGATGCACTGAGCCAGGCGACCGGACTGCCAGCAGATCAACTTATGCAGTCCCTGTTATTGCTGGAACTTCAGGGGCTGGTGAATTCTGCGCCCGGAGGCTATCTGAAAATCGCCTGAGCCGTGCATCCTGTCAAGAATCCTACAGGTGTGTGCAACGCGTTATGTTGGCGAAATCTCCTCTGAGCTCATGGCAGCTGCATTGTGCCCGCCGGACCCTGCATGGCGGTGGTGTGATTGCCTACCCCACCGAAGGCGTCTGGGGGCTGGGCTGCGATCCATGGAATCAGGAAGCTGTCGAGCGTATTCTCGAACTCAAGCAGCGCCCCATGGAAAAAGGCATGATTCTGGTTGCCTCCTCCATTGAACAGGTGCGCTTTCTGCTCGACCCCTTGCCGGACACTCTGCAACAGGAAGCCACCGGGTACTGGCCCGGTCCGGTAACCTGCCTGCTGCCGGATGTAAACCGGCAGATTCCGGAGTGGGTGCGGGGCAAGCATTCCTCCATTGCGGTCAGGGTCAGCGACCATCCAGTGGTCCGTGCCTTGTGCGATGCTGCCGGCATGCCTCTGGTGTCCACCTCCTGCAATCCGGCCGGCCGCCAGCCGGCCCGGAATATCTGGCAGGTTCATCGTTATTTCGGTAACCAGCTGGATCGCATTGTGCCCGGGGCCCTTGGTGGTAATCGCAAGCCCAGCCGGATTATTGATATCGTCACCGGAAAACAATTTCGTTAGGAGTCTTCATGTCAAAGCAGCCGGATACCGAAGCTGTCAAAGCGTACCTTCTCGAACTTCAGGAAACCATCTGTCAGCGACTGGCCGCAGTGGATGGCAAGGCGTCGTTCATCCGCGACAGCTGGCAGCGCCCGGAAGGCGGGGGCGGTATCAGCCGGGTAATCACGGACGGTGACGTGTTTGAGAAAGGCGGCGTGAATTTTTCCCATGTGATGGGTGACACCATGCCAGCGTCTGCCACCGCCCATCGCCCTCACCTGGCCGGTGCGCCCTGGCAGGCAATGGGGGTGTCGCTGGTGATTCATCCCGAAAATCCTTATGTGCCGACATCCCACGCCAACGTGCGGTTTTTCATTGCGACCCCCAAAGACAGTGAGCCGGTATACTGGTTTGGTGGCGGTTACGACCTGACCCCTTATTACGGTTTTGATGAAGACTGCGTTCACTGGCATCAGACTGCCCGGGATGCCTGTGCACCGTTCGGGGATGACGTCTACTCCCGTTTCAAGCAATGGTGCGATGACTATTTCTACCTGAAACACAGGCAGGAACCGCGCGGTGTGGGTGGCCTGTTCTTTGACGATCACAATACCGGTGATTTTGACCGCGACTTTGCCTTCATGCGGGCGGTGGGCGACAGTTATGTTGAAGCCTATGAGCCGATTGTACGCCGGCGCATGGACCATGACTGGGGTGAGCGTGAGCGGGAGTTCCAGCTCTATCGCCGCGGCCGTTATGTCGAGTTCAATCTGGTGTATGACCGGGGCACCCTTTTTGGCCTGCAATCCGGAGGCCGCACCGAGTCTATCCTGATGTCCCTGCCGCCACTGGTGCGCTGGGATTACGACCGCCGGCCGGAGCCGGGGAGTGAAGAAGCCCGGTTAACAGAACACTTTCTGACCACCCGCAACTGGCTGGAGGACGAGCATGCACAATGACCTTTACGCGGTAGTCGGCCACCCGATCAGCCACAGCAAGTCGCCACGCATCCACAGCCTGTTTGCCAGCCAGACTGGTGAGCCGGTGGAGTACACGGCCATTCAGGCGCCGCTGGGTGACTTTCCAGGTACCGTTCGCCACTTCTTCGAGCGCGGTGGGAGGGGCTTGAACGTGACGGTACCGTTCAAAGAACAGGCCTGGACTATGGCCGATCACCGCACCCAACGGGCGGAAAAGGCTGGCGCTGCCAATACCCTGTATCTGGATAAAGATCAGGCGCTGGTGGCCGATAACACGGATGGCATGGGCATTGTTCGGGACCTGTTCAGCAATCATCATGTTGCACTGGAAGGTGCCCGAATTCTGGTGCTCGGCGCCGGAGGTGCCGTTCGCGGTGTGCTGGGTCCGATTCTGGCAGAACAACCCGTCAGCGTGACCATTGCTAACCGTACGGTGGTAAAAGCCGAAGTTCTTGTGCGCCTGTTTGCGGGGGATGCCGGACTCACAGATCTTTCCGCCTGTGGTTTTGACGAACCAGAAGCCGCTTTTGATCTGGTGATCAACGGCACCAGCGCCAGCCTGAAGGGTGATCTGCCGCCGGTTTCTCCGGGAATTATCGGGCCCGATACCGTGGTGTATGACATGATGTATTCCCTGCAGACCACCACCTTCAATCAGTGGGCGCTTGATCATAATGCCCGCCGGGTTTTCGATGGCCTGGGCATGCTGGTAGAGCAGGCTGCGGAATCGTTTTATGTCTGGCGGGGTGTACGGCCGGACACTGCTTCGGTTATTGAAGAACTAAGAACTGACTGAGGCCTTCTGCGGGCCTGCTGAAAAGGGTTGTCCATGGATATTCTCACGCTTGTCGGGTTACTGGCCGGGATTCTGATTGTTTTGCTTGCCATGCTGGCGGACGCCACGGTGGCGACCTTTCTGAATCTTCCAGGCCTGGCCATCGTGGTGGGGGGAACATTTGCGGTTACCCTGATCAAGTTCCGGATGGCGTCGGTGGCAAGCTCGTTCAAGCTGGCTTTCAGGGCTGCGTTTACTGACAGGTTGCCCCGGCCGGCCGAGTTGATCCGGGAAGTGGCGGTATTGGCCCGGGTGGTTCGTAAAGAGGGCCTACTGGGTCTGGAAAACCACGAAACGGACGATGAATTCCTGCAAAAAGCCATCAACCTGTGTGTCGACGGCCACCCCCCGGAACTGGTGGAAGAAGCACTGCTTCAGGAAAGCGAACAGACCGCTGACCGCTACGAACTGGCCGAGAGAGTGTTCCGGGGTATTGGTGAATCTTCGCCTGCCATCGGCATGCTCGGTACCCTGGTAGGCCTGGTGCAGATGCTGAAAACCCTGGATGACCCTTCCACCATCGGCCCGGCCATGGCTATTGCCCTGTTGACCACGCTGTACGGCTCCTTCATCGCCCAGCTGATCGCCCTGCCCCTGGCTGACAAACTTCAGCTCAAGGCCGAGGACGATGCCCGTAATCAGATGCTGATTATCACTTCCATCAAGAGCATCATGCGCGGTGAAAACCCAAGGGTGATGACAGAAATTCTGTCTTCCTATGTGACGCCAGACCAACGCACGAAGCTGGACGAGCAGCCGGAGGCCTGAGGTTTGCAGTCGACGCGGCCATTAAAAAAGAGGAAACAGAAAAAAGGCAATCCGGACTGGATCGTCACCTTTGCCGATTTGGCGACCCTGCTGCTGACCTTTTTCATCCTGTTGCTGTCTTTTGCCGAGATGGATATCGAAAAATACCGGGCTATGGCCAACTCCATGTCGCTTGCTCTGGGCTCCGACAATGTGATCGGCGAAGACGTTGGAGGCTCACCGGTGAGCGAAGTGGAGTCAGACTCGGTCTCGCTTCCGGAACCCACGGAATCCTTGCAGGAACAGCCGGAATTTATCGACGAACGTACGGAATCTTCGGAAACCGCCCAGATTCCCGGCGGTGTGCTTGATCTGTCCAGTCGCCTGATTCGTGAACTTGAAGCGGAAGTGGCGTCAGATGCCCTGCATGTAAATTACGATAAAGACCAGGTCGTTATCCGGTTCTCTGAGGAAGCCACATTCGGCTCCGGTGATGCGACTATCAAGCCGGAGATGATTCCCATCATCGAGCGGGTGGTGGAAGTGGTGGGTAACTGCACCGGGGATGTTGTCGTATCCGGGCACACTGATGACCGCCCCATTTCCAGCAGTCGTTTTCGTTCAAACTGGGATCTGTCTGCCGCAAGGGCCGTTTCGGTCGTCCATGAACTGGTCCTGAACCGGGAGATTCCGGCGGACCGTGTAGTGGCCGCAGGCCGGGCCGAGACCAGCCCGCTGGCACCGAATGATTCCGCGGAGAACCGGGCGTTGAACCGCCGCGTGGAAATTTCCATCCGCAACCCCGAGTGTGATGAAGAGGCGCCAACACGGGATCTGCCGATAGAGATTCTTCCCTGATTCGTCACGCTCCGGCGTTCTGGAGATACTCGTTCTTCAGCCTCACGTAGTTGGCTGCCGTGTAGGTAAAGAAGGTTTTTTCCTTGTCGGTCAGCTCCCGGGCCTGCTTGCAGGGTGAGCCCACGTACAGGTAACCGGATTCAAGTCGCTTGCCCGGTGGTACCAATGTGCCGGCGGCGATAATCACATCATCTTCCACCACGGCGCCGTCCATCACTGTGCAACCCATTCCCACGAGCACACGACTGCCGATGGTGCATCCGTGCAGCAGTGCCTTGTGGCCGACGGTAACGTCGTCACCAATAATCAGCGGCCAGCCGCCGGAGTTGTAGTCGCTGGCGTGGGTAATGTGCAGCACCGAGCCGTCCTGGATGCTGCAGCGGCTGCCAATGCGGATCTTGTGCATGTCTCCGCGAATTACCGTCATCGGCCACACCGAGCAATCTTCGCCGGTCACCACGTCACCAATAACCACGGCGCTGTCATCAACCCAGGAACTTTCGCCAAATTGTGGTGTGATACCCTTGTGTGTTCGTACATTCGCCATTATGTATACCTTTAGTTGCGTTTACCCGGTGGTTCAGGGTGCATCTGGGGAAGGCCTTTCCAAAAATTTTGCGCAGCCAGGGATGGCGGAGCAGAAGCGTCCCATGGATGGGCTTGAGCGTTTTTTGGAAAGGCCTTCCCCAGATGCACCTGACTCCTATGTCTGATATCGGGAAGCTACCTCAAACACGAACAGCTGAGAAGGGCCTTTATGAACAACCCATTGCTGACTGACGACCTGCTGCCGAAGTTCGACCACGTCCGTACCGAACATATGGAAACGGCGATCGACCAGATTCTCAGCGAAAACCGTATTAAGATCAGCCAACTCGCCGAGCAGGACGAGCCCACCTGGGACACCCTGGCCCAGCCCATGCAGGCCATGGAAAACAAACTGGAGAGCGCCTGGGCGGTGATTTCGCACCTCAACGGCGTAATGAACAGCGATGACCTGCGCCAGGTGTACAAGCGTTGCCTGGAGAAACTGACCGAGTACAGCACCGAGGTCAGTCAGAACGAAGCCCTGTGCAATGCTTACAAGAAACTGGCCGCACGGGACGACTTCAAGGATCTGAGCCAGGCCCAGCGCAAGTCTGTCGAGAATACCCTGCGTGATTTCCATCTGGGTGGCGTGGACCTGCCTGCCGACAAAAAGCAGCAATACGCCGATCTGTCCCGGGAGCTGGCGGAGCTGTCCAACAAGTTCAGCGATAACGTGCTGGATGCTACCCAGCACTGGTACAAGCACATTACCGATGTGAACGAACTCGCCGGCCTGCCGGAAAGCGCCATTGATGGCGCGAAACAGGCGGCGAAGCAAAAAGAGCTGGACGGCTATGTCATCACTCTGGATTTCCCAAGCTTCTATCCGGTACTGACCTATGGTGAGAACCGTGAGCTGCGCCGGGAAGTTTACGAAGCCTTTGTGACCCGTGCTTCGGATCAGGGCCCGGATGCCGGCACCTGGGACAACACCCCGGTAATGGCGGAAATCCTCAAGCGCCGTCATGCCCAGTCTCAGCTGTTGGGTTTCCAGAACTACGCGGAGTATTCACTGGCGACCAAAATGGCCCGCAGTGAGGACGAGGTGTTGGGCTTCCTGAACCAGTTGGCGGAGAAATCCAAGCCACAGGCAGACAGAGAGTTTGCCGAGCTGAAGGCCTTTGCCAAAGACGAATATGGCGTGAACGATCTGCAGGCCTGGGACATTGGTTTCTACAGTGAAAAGCTGAGCCATAAACGCTATGACATTTCCCCGGAAACCCTGCGCCCCTGGTTCCCGGTGAACAAGGTGGTACCGGGCCTGTTCCGGGTCGCGGAAAAACTGTTCGATGTACAGATCGAGGAAAAGCCGGACGTTGAAACCTGGCACGAAGACGCCACAGCCTACTGCATCAGCCGTAACGGCGAGCCGGTGGCCTGGTTCTATCTGGACCTGTTCGCCCGCCAGGGCAAGCGTGGCGGTGCCTGGATGGCAGACTGCCGGGTACGCTGGCGCGACCAGCGCGGCAGGCTGCAGCTGCCGGTGGCTTTCCTGACCTGTAACTTCACTCCGCCGGTGGATGGCAAGCCGTCACTGCTGACCCATGACGAAGTCACCACCCTGTTCCACGAGTTCGGCCATGGGCTGCACCACATGCTCACCCAGGTGGATGTCATGGATGTGTCCGGCATTAATGGCGTGGCCTGGGACGCGGTGGAACTGCCCAGTCAGTTCCTGGAAAACTGGTGCTGGAACCGTGAATCCCTGGCACTGATCGCCAGCCACCACGAGACTGGCGAGCCGCTGCCGGAAGATCTGCTGGAAAAGCTGCTGGCGGCGAAGAACTTCCAGGCCGGCATGGGTATGGTGCGGCAGCTGGAGTTCTCGCTGTTCGATTTCCGCCTGCACTCGGAATTCACTAGCGAGGCACCGACCAATCCGCTGGATATGCACCGTAAGGTGCGCGAAGAGATCGCCGTGGTGGAAGCTCCGGCTTTCAATCGCTTCCCCAACTCGTTTGCTCACATTTTCGCTGGCGGGTACGCCGCGGGTTATTACAGCTACAAGTGGGCGGAAGTGCTGGCGGCAGATGCCTTCTCTCTGTTTGAGGAAAAAGGTATTTTCGACGAAGACACGGGCAAGGCATTCCTGCATAACATTCTGGAAAAAGGTGGTTCGCAGGAGCCCATGGAGTTGTTCAAGGCCTTCCGGGGCCGTGAGCCGCAGGTGGATGCCTTGCTGGAGCAAAACGGAATCGACGGCGAAGCCGCCTGAGCCAATTACTCCCGGCTGTCTTCAGGGCAGTCGGGTACCAGAACTGGAGTAGAGTTATGGCGAGTCCGAAACGCTTTATCGCCGGCGCAGTCTGTCCCCGCTGTGCGGAGATGGACAAGATCATGATGTTCACCAAGGATAATGACGAGCAGGTGCGCGAGTGTGTGGCCTGTGGTTTTACCGATGCCTTGTCGGAGCAGGAGCAGCCTGAGAATCCGGAATTGCAGACGCGGGTGAATACTCGTGGCAATGAGGACGATCACACGGTTAAGCAGGTGGTGTTTTTCAAGGCTGGTTCGGAGGACTGAACTTTAGAGTTTGGCCTCTTTTTGTTTGTAGCCTGGTTGTGTGGGGGGTGTCGAGGCCATGGGGGTGCTTTTCTTCCGGGAAAAACAACTCGCTGCGCTCAGACATCTTTTTCCCTGCAGAAAAGCACCCCCATACCCTCTTTTACTGACTGCACAGAAATCGTAGAGGAAAGACAAAAGACTTTCAGGGCTTTAACTGCAAAGCGCTCAAGCTGAGTCGAAGCGGTTGGTTTCCTCTCGGAATCCTTTTTCCTTTAGCATTTTCTCCATGAGTCTGTCGTGAGGGGGGTGGTGATATTTTTTTCCGCCGAAAATGGATGTCTGAGCGAAGCGAGTTACATTTTCAAGGCAAAAAATATCACCGCCCCCATCGCAGCCCCCAAGCCAATCAGGCCAGGGGTAGGCCGCCCCAACTCTGGCAGGCTACAAAACGAAGGCAGCACCCAAGCCCCAACCGTCAGAGCACCATAGCCGCCAACCAGCCGAAGGCCAGCAAAGGCAGGTTGTAGTGCAGGAACGTGGGCACCACGGTGTCCCAGATGTGGTTGTGCTGGCCGTCTGCGTTCAGGCCGGCAGTCGGGCCGAGGGTGGAGTCGGAGGCCGGTGAGCCGGCATCACCCAGGGCGCCGGCGGTGCCGACCAGGGCGACAATCGCCAGTGGGCTGAAGCCCATCTGCAGGGCCAGGGGCACGTACAGGGCGGCGATGATGGGGATGGTGGAGAATGACGAGCCAATGCCCATGGTGATCAGCAGGCCCACCACCAGCATCAGCATGGCGGCCAGCGGCTTGTTGTCGCCGATCACGCCCACCGAACTTTCAACAAGGCTGGCGATGTGGCCGGTTTCGCGCATGACTTCGGCAAAGCCGTTGGCGGTGATCATGATGAAGCCGATCATGGCCAGCATTTTCATGCCTTCGGTAAACAGGTCGTCCGCTTCTTTCCATTTCACCACGCCAGAAACGTTGAACAGCACAAAGCCGGCCAGGGCGCCGAGAATCATCGAGCCCAGCCAGAGCTGGACCACGAAGGCCACCACGATGGCCGCCAGGGCCATGACCAGGGTTTTCGGGTTGTACTGGATATCCGTGCGCTCGGTCCGGGCAATCGGCTCCAGATCGTAGTCCCGGGTGCCCCGGTAGCTGAAGAATATTGCCACCAGCACACCCAGCAGCATACCCAGCGCCGGTAGTGCCATGGCGGACATGACGTTCAGCTCGCTGGCATCCACGCCGTTTTCTGCGACATTCGCCAGCAGGATTTCATTCAGGTAAATGCCGCCAAAACCCACCGGCAGGAACATGTACGGGGTGATCAGGCCGAAGGTGAGCACGCAGGCCACCAGCCGGCGATCCATGCGCAGTTTCGCCATCACGTACAGCAGCGGCGGCACCACCAGCGGGATGAAAGCGATGTGAATGGGCAGGATGTTCTGGGAAGACAGCGCAATGGCCATCAGCAGGCCAATGATCAGAAAGCGTATGCCTTTGGCAGCGCCGTCGTCCTGGCGCCCCACCATGGCCAGTGCCCGGTCGGCCAGGGCATGGGCCAGGCCGGATTTGCCGATGGCCACGGCAAAGGCGCCGAGGGTGGCGTAGGACAGCGCGACCGTGGCACCGCCGCCCAGGCCGCCGTTAAAGGCCTCAATGGTGGCGTCCAGCGACATGCCGGCAATCAGGCCGCCGGAAATGGCGCCAATAATGAGGGCAACAACAACATGGATGCGGCACAGGCTCAGCACGAGCATGATCAGTACCGCGGCAACAACGGCGTTCATGGCAAACTCCGGGTAGGAATTGTGGGTTTACCGGTGCCTTTTGAGCTCCGGCAGGCTGAAAAGCGCGCTAATTTGCAGGAAATGCCTGCCGGAGTCAAAGCGGATTGATCAATTCCTGAGCTTGTACTTGCCAGGCCCGAGAAAGATTACTGCGAGGGCGTTGATCAGGAAGAACAGTTGCAGTTCCAGAGCGAGGCCGCCATTGCGGCTGAGTGTCAGGAGTTCGTGGGTATGGGCCAGCACGATGGCGATAATCATGTTGATCACAATGAGTACCGCACCAATGCGGGTCTGGTAACCGACAATGACCATCAGCGGCGCCAGAATTTCACCAATGTAGACTCCATAGGCAAGCATTGTGGGCAGGTTGTGACTGGCCAGCAGTCCTTCAATAAAACCGATGCCGTGGAACAGTTTGGCAATGCCGTGAAACAACAACAGCCCGCCAACGGCCAGCCGAACCAGAAGTTTCCCTAGATCCGCATTATCGAGCACTTTCTCTCCCTCATGATGTTGAATCGGAGGGCGAAGAATACTGGTTTATGGCGCAGGAGTCAGTGACAGGGGTCAGCCAGAGGAGCGTAGCGCAATACGAATGTGGTTGCGCACCAGCAGATTTTCCCAGTAGTTGCGCATCCAGTCCCAGGCCCGATTGTTGACCTGATCAATAAACGGCTCCAGGTCTAGATTATAGAAATCCGGGGTTCCGGCGATCTGGGCGACGGTCATGGTGATCGCCTGGTCGAGTTCATTGGCGAAGGGCTCGCCAATCATTTCATGAACCACCAGGTTGGCCCGGGTGGCTTCCAGATCAAACAGTTCGCTGGCCCGGATGGAGCGATTGTTTTCGTGCATTTCCTCCATCAACCGGTGGCACTGATAAGCGCGGATCAGCAGGCCGTCCAGTCCGTCGTAGCGGAGCAGCAATACCGAAGGCCGGGTGAAGTAACAGATGGCAGCATCAATGAACGGCTGGAACAGGTCTCTGGTGCCTGCTTCAACGGCGCAGGCGTCCACGCACTCGATCAGTCTGGGTGCCATTTCGATGTATTCCTGGGCGAAACGGAACAGGCAACTGGGCGGTTGCCGGCAATTGATCACTACCGACGGCGGCAGCCGAAGGGTGGTCTCCTTCATCTGCCGGAAAAATGTACCCGAACGCGCTTCCTGACGGCGTGCCTGGTCAATAATTTCAAGAACTGCCGCTGGTGTCATTTCGGGAGAAGCCGTTGTCTGAACAGGTTGCGGTTGCAAGGCGCCTCCTTGCTGTCTGGGCCACTGGTAGCTGCGGTAACAGGGTCGGGGAATCCTGCCGCTGTTCCGTTTACGCATAATAGTGTAGCCAAGATTCCGGAGCTTGTCGGGAAATCCCCGGGAGGAATCGGCGACCGCTCTCAGGATTGCCTGAACCAGCTGCCATCGCGGGTATAGCGCCAGCTAAGCCAGCCCATGCTGGCGGCCCGGGCAAGCATCAGGCTGATCAGCGAAAACCAGAGGCCGTGGTTACCCCAGCCGGTGGTCAGCCACCATACCGGAAGGAACACCAGCAGTGCTGAAAACAGCATGGTGTTCTGCATATCCCGGGTGCGGGTGGCACCGATGAAAATGCCGTCCAGCAGGAAGCCCCACACCGATGCAAAAGGCAGTAGCCAAAGCCAGGGCAGGTATTGCCAGGCTGTAGTTTGGACTTCTTCAATGCCGGTCAGCAAACTGATCAGCCAGCGCCCGCCCAGAACAAAACCGATAGTCAGAGCCAGTGCGCCCCACAGTGACCAGCGCAGAGCCGTCCGGAACACCAGCCGGAACTGTCGCCGGCTGCCTCTGCCCACCGCCTCACCAATGAGCGCTTCGGCCGCGTTGGCGAAGCCATCCAGAGCATTGGAAATCAGCAACAGGAAGGTGATCAGCACGGCGTTGGCGGCCAGAATGGTATCGCCCTGGCGGGCGCCCTGGGCGGTAAAAAATGCCAGTACCAGCAACAGCGCGATGGTGCGCACCATGATGTAGCGATTTACCTGAAGAATTTTCAGGTAATCCGCCAGTTGTCCGAACAGCTCCCGGGTCAGGCGCTGGCCGTCGGGCATACGACTGAGCACGATGACAATCCCGATGGCAGTGGCGCCATACTCGGCTATTACCGTAGCCATGGCGACACCGCGGCTGTTCCAGCCCAGTACCGTAACGAAGAAGATATCCAGAACAATGTTGATACCGTTGGCGGTAATCAGCATCACCATCGGGCCACGGGGGAACTGGGTGCCAATCAGCCAGCCCACCAGTGTGTACTGGCAGAGTACCGCTGGCGCGCTCCAGATACGAATGCTGGCGTATTCAGCCGCCAGCTCGGCCACCGCCGGGCTCGGGTTCATCAGGTGCAGGCCAAGCGCTATCAGTGGCTGGTGAAACAGAATCAGCAGCAAACCGATGCCAACGGCGAGTAACAGCGAACGCAGTAAAAGAGCGACCTGAGCAAAGGCATCGCGCTGGCCCCAGGCCTGGGCGGCCAGACCGGTGGTGCCCATGCGCATGAAACCGAACGTCCAGTACAGAATGCTGAACAGATTGGCGCCCACGGCCACCGCTCCCAGGTATTCCGGACTGTCCAGGTGGCCTAGCACGGCAGTATCCACCAGGCCGAGCAAGGGCACGGTCAGGTTGGTGAGCATTAACGGCCAGGCCAGGGCCCAGAGGCGCCGGTCGGTTACGCCGGCCAGCTTTCTAGATGATTTAGTCCTCAAAAGTCTCTGCTTATCTCAATTGGATTTAACTGTTTTTTAGTCATTTTTTGATCTGTGTCTATACTCGAATCTGATATACCGTTTTTGGAAAGACGCAAAATCCGATAATAATAACAGTCTGTGGAGACACAGTATGCGCGTGCAAACCAAAGGGGCTCTGCCGATTGTCGCGGTGGCTGGCCTCACCACCCCGGCTGTGACTCTGGCTGACTGGACGATGAACATGTCGCCAGGGGTAACCGATTCCAGCAACGAGATTTTCAGCCTTCACATGACCATTCTCTGGATCTGTGTGGCTATTGGCGTGGTGGTTTTCGGGGTGATGTTCTGGTCCATCATTGCTCACCGCAAATCCAAAGGTCACAAACCGGCCAATTTCCATGAGAACACGGTGGTGGAAATTCTCTGGACCATCATTCCTCTGGGTATTCTGGTCGCCATGGCCATCCCCGCCACCGCTACGCTGATCGATATGTACGACACCACCGAAGCCGATATCGATATCAAGGTTACCGGCTACCAGTGGCGCTGGCAGTACGAGTATATCGACGAAGAGTTCGGCTTTTTCTCCAGCCTGTCTACGCCCCGGGACCAGATCGAGAACCGGCAGGCCAAGGGTGAGAACTATCTGCTGGAGGTCGATAAGCCGATGAAGGTGCCCGTTGACAAAAAGGTGCGCCTGTTGCTCACGGCCAACGATGTGATTCATTCCTGGTGGGTGCCCGCGCTGGGCATAAAAAAAGACGCCATTCCGGGCTTTATCAATGAGGTCTGGATCCAGGTCAACGAGCCCGGTACCTATCGCGGCCAGTGCACCGAGTTGTGCGGGAAGGATCATGGCTTCATGCCGGTGGTGGTGGAGGCCTTACCGGAAGAGGAATACAACACCTGGTTGGCTGAGCAAAGGGAAGCGGCACAGCTTGAGCGCGAGTTGACCCAGAAAGACTGGACCATGGACGAGCTGATGGAGCGAGGCGAGAGTGTCTATGCCTCGGCGTGTGTTTCCTGTCACCAGAGTGATGGCAGTGGTTCTCCTCCGGCATTCCCGGCACTCCGGGGCAGTGCGATCGTAACGGGAGATATGGAGGCGCATATCGACATTGTCGTAAACGGCGTTTCCGGTACTGCCATGCAGGCCTTCGGTAATCAGCTCAGTGAAGTGGATCTGGCGGCGGTAATCACTTACGAGCGTAACGCCTGGGGCAACAATACTGACGAAATGGTTACGCCGAAGGAAATCATGGAATACATGAGCGAATAACAGTTCCGGATAACACAATCACCGGCCAATAAGAACAAGGCGGTAACGGGGGTTTTTCATGAGTGCGGTTGCAGATACCCACAGCCAGGAACATCACCACGGCCCGGCCAAAGGCTTCAGCCGTTGGCTGTTGACCACCAACCATAAAGATATCGGGACTATGTACCTGATCTTCAGCTTCACCATGTTTCTGCTGGGTGGCAGCATGGCGATGGTGATCAGGGCAGAGCTTTTCCAGCCGGGCCTGCAGATTGTCCAGCCCGAGTTTTTCAACCAGATGACCACCATGCATGGGCTGATCATGGTGTTCGGTGCGGTAATGCCGGCGTTTGTCGGTCTGGCCAACTGGATGATTCCGCTGATGATCGGCGCGCCGGACATGGCCCTGCCGCGGATGAATAACTGGAGTTTCTGGCTGCTGCCCTGTGCCTTTCTGATTCTGGTGTCCACCCTGTTCATGCAGGGCGGCGGGCCGAACTTCGGCTGGACCTTCTACGCTCCGCTATCCACAACTTACGGGCCGCCCAGCACCACCTTCTTCATATTCGCCATTCACATCATGGGGGTGTCCTCGATCATGGGGGCCATCAACGTGATCGCCACCATTCTGAACCTGCGGGCGCCGGGCATGACCCTGATGAAGATGCCCCTGTTCGTGTGGACCTGGCTGATCACCGCGTTCCTGCTGATTGCCGTGATGCCGGTGCTGGCGGGTGTGGTTACCATGATGCTGATGGACATCAACTTCGGCACCAGCTTCTTTGATGCCTCCGGAGGTGGCGACCCGGTATTGTTCCAGCATGTGTTCTGGTTCTTCGGGCATCCGGAGGTCTATATCATGATCCTGCCGGCATTTGGCGCGATCTCCCAGATCGTCCCCACCTTTTCCCGTAAACGGTTGTTCGGTTACGCCTCTATGGTGTACGCCGTGGGCGCCATTGCCCTGCTTTCTTTTGTGGTGTGGGCTCACCATATGTTTACCGTTGGCATTCCGCTGACCGGGCAACTGTTCTTCATGTACGCCACCATGCTGATCGCCGTACCCACGGGTGTGAAGGTCTTTAACTGGGTGTCCACCATGTTCCGGGGCTCGCTCACTTTCGAGACCCCCATGCTGTTTGCCGTGGCGTTTATCATCCTGTTCACCATCGGTGGCTTCTCCGGCCTGATGCTGGCCATTGCGCCGGCAGATTTCCAGTACCACGACACCTACTTTGTGGTGGCTCACTTTCACTACGTACTGGTGCCAGGCGCTATCTTCGGTATCTTCGCTTCTGCCTATTACTGGCTGCCGAAGTGGACCGGCCACATGTATGACGAGACTCTGGGTAAGACTCACTTCTGGTTGTCGTTTATCGGTATGAACCTGGCCTTCTTCCCCATGCACTTCCTGGGGCTGGCAGGCATGCCGCGCCGGATTCCGGATTACGCCCTGCAATTTGCCGATTTCAACATGGTGTCCAGCATTGGTGCCTTCATGTTCGGTGCCACCCAGTTGCTGTTCCTGTTTATCGTGGTGAAGTGTGTGAAAGGCGGAGAGAAGGCGCCGGCCAAACCCTGGGAGGGTGCTGAAGGCCTGGAGTGGACGGTGCCCTCACCGGCGCCCTACCACACCTTTTCGACACCGCCGGAGGTGAAATAACACCTGGCCAAGCTATCGGAGAGAGTCATGGCGCAAGAACAGAGCTACTACGTTCCGGACCAGAGTAAATGGCCCATCGTTGCAACGGTTGGCCTGGGGGTGACCCTTTACGGGGTCGCGTCCATCATGGTCAATGGCAAGCAGGGTGAGAGTACCACCGGCTCATGGGTGATGTTCCTGATTGGAGCCCTGATTATGGCCTACATGCTGTTCGGCTGGTTCGGCAGCGTGATCCGCGAGAGCCGGGCCGGGCTTTACAGTGACCAGATGGACCGGTCTTTCCGCTGGGGTATGAGCTGGTTCATTTTTTCGGAAGTGATGTTCTTTGCCGCCTTCTTTGGCGCCCTTTTTTACGTGCGGGTATTTGTGGTGCCCTGGCTCGGCGGCGAGGGTGACAAGGGTAGTTCCAATATGCTCTGGGAAGGGTTCCAGGCCGGCTGGCCATTGGTGAATAACCCAAATCCCGAAGCGTATCCCGGCCCGAACGAGATTATCGGCCCCTGGGGGCTGCCGTTGATCAATACCATCCTTCTGGTGACGTCATCGTTTACGGTCACCGTGGCCCACCATGCGTTGAAGGCCGGTAACCGCCAGAAGGTAAAGCTCTGGCTGGGCGCCACCATTATTCTGGCACTGTTGTTTCTCACGCTTCAGATTCAGGAGTACGTGCATGCGTATCAGGATCTGAATCTCACCCTGCAGTCGGGCATTTATGGCAGCACCTTCTTCATGCTGACCGGTTTTCATGGTGCTCACGTGTTACTCGGCAGCCTGATGCTGATCATTATGTTCCTGCGGATCCAGAAAGGGCATTTCACCGCTGACAGTCACTTCGGTTTCGAGGCCTCTGCCTGGTACTGGCACTTTGTCGATGTGGTGTGGCTGGGGCTGTTCGTGTTCGTTTATATCATTTGATCCGGAGGTTTCAGGGAGTCGGATTGAGTGTCAGATCGCCGGTCCAGAGAGACACCAGAACCAGTAACAGGAGTAGCACGCTGAGCGTAACCCGGATGGCTAGGGAGTTGACCACACGGCGGGTTCTTCCGCCATCGCGAATCAGAAAGAACAGGCCACTGAACAGGCTGACAATAACAGCCAGAAGCAGCACGACAATGGCGATTTTGAGCATGGCTGGTCCCCTTGTCGGGAGGTTGAATGGGGCAGGTCATTCCCCGAATGATGACTTTACTATAGCAAAGCAGAATCAAGGCTCCGGTGATGGCTCGACAATGGCAGTTTGATTGGCGCTTGCTGGTGTTTACCGGGTTTTTTCTGCCCCTGCTGATTGGCCTTGGCATCTGGCAACTTGACCGTGCGGAACAGAAATCCGTGCTGCTGGAAAGCTGGCAGACGCAGAGTGAAGGCAGAGTCTGGGCAGAACAGGCCGATGGCGACCTGCGTTCAGGACAGCCGGTCAGCATTACCGGCTGGTACCGGGAGCAGACCTGGCTGCTGGACAACCGGACCAGGGACGGCGCTCCGGGTTATGAAGTGCTGACGGTCTTCATACCTCTGGACGGGCCGGCAGTGGTGATTAACCGGGGCTGGATACAGGCTCCGCGTACCCGTGACAGATTGCCGGCCATTGAAACCCCGGAGGACCTGGTGACGCTGGAAGGCCGGCTGGCAGCCTATCCTGAGCCACCCGTGTTGGCCGAACCGGAGCCGGCAAGCGGTCCCTGGCCCCGGCGTGTGCAGGCGTTGCCCGCCGACGTCGTGGCCGGCGAGGTACTCGAACCCGCTGGCATGATTGTGCAACTTTCCGGTAGTCGCCAGCCGGGCGCGTTCCGGGCTGACCGCTCGCCGGATCTGATGGGCCCGCAAACCCATTACGGCTATGCGGCCCAGTGGTTTGCACTGGCAGTGGCGCTGACTATATTGACAGTACTGGCGAGTTATAGAAAAACAACAACAGGTGCCGAGAATGACAACCATGACAGCTGATACCCGCTCTGATCGCGAAGGGCCTGGCCCCGACCAGGTACGCCGGGGGCGCAGGACCGCGCTGCTGCTGTTTACGGTGGGCTTTGGCCCGATGATTCTGGCCACGCTCATGTACTACACCGGTTGGCTTAACCCCGCAGAGCATACCAACGAGGGTACGTTGGTACAGCCGGTTGTACCGGTACAGCAACTGAATCTGGAAACCGCGACGGGTGCACCCTTCTCCGCCCGTTTCAGCGCCGACCAGGCTGACCCCCAATGGCATATGCTGGTGGCTTCCGAGAACTGTGGCGGAGAGTGTGAGCGACTGTTGTATCTCTCCCGACAGGTCAATATTGCGCTGGGCAAGAACGCGCCCCGGGTCAGTCGTTCTGCCTGGCTGGGTTCGCTACCTGCGGACCTGGAAAGCCGTTGGCAGGAGGAATACCGCTTGATGGAGCGCCTGCAGCAGTCAGCCGGCAGCCGCCCGGCCTGGCCGGAAGGGTTTAACCCCGGTGACCAGCCTGGCATTTTACTGGTCGATCCCTTCGGTAACGTGATGATGCGCTACGGCCCGGAACATACCGGTAAGCAGTTGCTGAAAGATCTCAAACACCTGTTGAAGCTCTCGCAGGTTGGCTGACCGGGAGAAAAGAGGCGCACCATGAACCGAGAGGATCATGAATATTCCAGCCTGATAGCCCGGAAGATGGCGTTCTGGTCCACCATTGCGTGCATTCTTGCCGTGGTGGTGATCATGCTGGGCGCCTGGACACGGTTGGTCCACGCCGGCCTCGGCTGCCCGGACTGGCCAGGTTGTTACGGTTTCCTGACGGTACCGCAGGGCGACGCCAACATCGCCATTGCCAATGCCCGCTTCCCCGAAACTCCGGTGGATGTGGCCAAGGGCTGGCCAGAGATGATCCATCGCTATGCTGCCGGCACGTTGGGTTTACTGGTGTTCGGGCTGGCGGGCGCTGCAATACGCCACCGCCATAAGGCGGTTCCGGTCCGGCTTCCGGTGTTCATTGCCGGTTTCGTCGTTCTGCAGGCGGCTTTCGGGATGTGGACGGTCACGCTCAAACTCTGGCCGCAAGTAGTTGCCCTGCATCTACTGGGCGGGTTTACCACGCTGAGCCTGTTGCTGCTGCTGATGCTCAGGCTACGCCGACAAGCTGCGCAGAACAGTGAACATTCGCCGTCATTAGTCACAGGATCTCTGAGCCGAATGCGACCCTGGCTATACGGTGGTTTGTTGGTGGTCACGCTACAGATTGCTCTGGGAGCCTGGACCGCTGCCAACTATGCAGCGGTTGCCTGTACCGATCTTCCCACCTGCCAGGGGCAGTGGTGGCCCCAGGGCATGGACTTCCGTCATGGCTTTGATGTCACCCAACAGGTGGGGCCGAATTATCTGGGGGGACAATTGACTGCTGATGGCCGCGTTGCCATTCACGTCAGCCATCGTGTCGGTGCCCTCGTGGTTCTGGTGTATTTCACGGCCTTGCTGGCGGCGTTGTGGCGCTGGCGCGGCGACAGCGGCATGGACAGGGCAATCCAGTTGGTGGCGCTGGCACTGGCAGCGCAGATAACACTGGGCCTGGCCAGCGTGATCCTGAGTATCCCTCTGGCCCTCGCGGTCGCTCATAACGCCATGGGTGCCGGGCTGCTGTTGGCCGTGGTTCATCTGATCTGGCGACACCACCTGCTGGTTGTCCGTCAGCCGGCACAAGCTGCCCCAGTCACTGGTATTAATCGGGAGGTAACGGCATGAGTGAGCAAGCAAAGGCACTGCCGGTTCGCAGTACCCTGAATACACATGCAAAAGCCATTTCCTGGCGGGATTATCTGGAGCTGACCAAACCGAAAGTGGTCGCGTTGATGATCCTGACCTCGGTCATCGGCATGCTGCTGGCCGCTCCGGGCGTGCCACGGTGGGACATTCTGTTATTCGGCAACCTGGGCATTGCCCTTCTGGCTGGCGCGGCGGCGGTGATCAATCACATCGTCGATCAGAAAATCGACACCGTGATGGCCCGCACCCGTAAACGGCCTGTGGCGACCGGAAAGATTTCTCCGTTCGAAGCCATCCTGTTTGCAGCTGCACTGGCCTGTGCCGGCATGGCGATCCTGATGTTGATGGTGAACCATCTGACAGCCTGGCTCACCCTGGCCTCACTGGTGGGTTACGCTGGCGTTTATACGCTGTTTCTGAAGCGGGCAACCCCCCAGAACATCACCATCGGCGGCCTGGCCGGCGCCATGCCACCACTGCTGGGTTGGACGGCCGTCACCGGTCAGGTGGAAGGCCATGCCCTGTTGCTGGTGCTGATCATTTTCGCCTGGACTCCGCCGCACTTCTGGGCCCTGGCCATTCACCGGAAAGAGGAATACGCCAAGGCCGGTATTCCCATGTTGCCGGTTACCCACGGCAACCGGTACACCGAGCTCCACATTCTGCTTTACACCCTGATGCTGCTGGCTGCCAGCCTGCTACCTTTTGTCACAGGCATGTCCGGCGGGATTTACCTCATCGGCGCTCTGGCCCTTGGCCTGCGCTTTGTGCAGTACGCCGTCCGGCTTCTCAGAGGCGATGACCGCCGCGTGGCACTGAATACCTTCAAGTACTCCATCACTTACCTCATGGCCCTGTTTGTGGTACTTCTTGTGGACCATTTTGTGTTCTTCTGAAACCTCCAGACAGTGCAAGGTCGGCAGGGATCGGGGGTGCTTTTCTTCTGGAAAAAACAACTCGCTGCGCTCAGACATCTTTTTTCCGCCAGAAAAGCACCCCCAACCCCTACCTCCTTCGAAGTAAAGGTGCGAATTCATGAATCGCTCTGTGAGATTGACACTAGTAGTCCTGCTGCTGGTCGTAGCGAGTATTTTTGCGTTTGTGGTTTATCGACAACTAAACCTGGTGGGCGGGGAAACCCAGGCGCCTCCGAACCTGGCAGAGTACAACACCTATGTGTATGAAGAAGCCCGGCCCCTGGCGGAATTCACGCTCACCAACGAGAACGGCGAAACTGTCACCCAGGAGGATCTGGAAGGCCGGTGGACCTTTGCTTTCGTGGGGTACACCAACTGCCCGGATATCTGCCCGCTGGCCATGAGTACGCTGAGACAGTTTGATCAGCAATTGCCGGTAGAGCTACCGCAGCCGGATTATCTGCTGATCAGTGCCGATCCCGAGCATGACACACCGGAGCAGCTAAAAAATTACACCGCCTTTTTCGGGGATGACTTCCATGGCCTGACCGGCGATCTGGAAACGACCCGGGCATTGGCCAAGAGCCTGAGTGCGGTGTTCCAGCACCGGGAAGTGGATGGGCAGACACTGGTGGATCACAGTGGTCATTTTGCCTTGCTGAACCCGGAGGCAGAAGTGCAGGCGCTCATCCAGCCGCCCCATAAGCCGGAGCAATTGGTAAAGGCCTTCGAGCGTATCTATCAATGGGCCAGAGCCAATCATCCCAGAGCGTCCGAAGGCTGAGCGGACTCAATCGAAGGTCACACTGACAATATTGTTAGCTTTGCATACACTGGCGGACCTTGGTTTTCCTAAAGCAACAATAACCGGGTAACTGCCATGACTTCAGAGACCGCTCCGTCTCCAAGACAACTATTCACTGTTCTGCTTGCCGGCGCTTTTGTACTGCTGGTGGTGCACGCTCTTGGCCGGTTCATTTACACCCCGTTATTGCCGTACCTGGTCGCTGACGGCCAGTTCAGTGCGGCCGATGGCGCTGCCGTTGCCACCTGGAATTATCTGGGTTATCTGATGGGCGCCATGGTGGCCATCAAGTGGCACCGAATCGACCACATCCGGTTCATGCTGCCGCTGTTTCTGGCCATCCATGTGATTACCACATTGATCGTCACCCAGACCGACAACCTGACGGCCATTTCCGCCAGCCGCTGGCTCAACGGCGTTGCCAATGGCGTGGTGTTTGTTCAGGCGCCGGCGTTGATCCTGGAATGGCTGGTGTTGCGTAACCGGGCCAGTCTGAGTGGGTTGGTTTATATCGGCGTGGGTGCCGGTCTGCTTGTCTCCAGCGGTCTGGTGACCGGCACCGCCGGATGGCTGGAAGGTGCCGAACGCTGGTGGCCGGCAGCCTTGTTGTCGATTCCCCTGGCCTGGTGGGGCGTCATGCAGTTGCGCAAACTGGAGATCCCGGTTCGCCAGCATGACGAGTCTGGAAAGGCGGTGGTGAATACGCCCCTGGTGGACCGTGCCAGTGCACCCCTGTTTTTGTCCTACGCCGGCGCCGGCCTGGGCTATATCCTGCCCATGACCTTTCTGCCGCTGTTGGCGAAGATGGAGCTGCCCGAAGGCCATGCCCTGCTGGATGGCACCTGGGTGATCGTCGCGCTGTTCACCATTCCGGCGCCCTGGGTTTGGAACAAGCTCGGCGCGCTGATGGGTGATTTGCCGGCACTGAGGCTGAACTTTCTCATTCAGTTGGCCGGGGTGCTGGCTGCGGTGCTCTGGCCCGGGGCTGTGGGTCTGGTGCTTTGTGCCGCGCTGGTGGGTGGAACCTTCCTGGGTACCGTGTTGCTGACCCAGCGCATTGGCCGTGCTCTGCATCCTCATCAAGGGCCTCGTTTGTCGGCGGCCATGGTGGCGTTGTATGGCTTTACCCAGATGGTCGGGCCGTGGCTGACCAAGCAGTGGCTGGATGGTGGCGGCACATTGATTTCTGCATTCGGTATTGGTGTGGGGGCTCTGGTGTTTGGCCTCTTGCTCGCGTTCTTTGTGCCCCGGCCTGAGCTTTGGCATTCGCGGTCTTAGTGAGTTTCCCAGACTGCGATTGGTGCGGGTTTGATCGGGGTGGCGGGGTATTTTTTCCTTGGAAATGCAACTCGCTTCGCTCAGACATCCATTTCCGGCGGAAAAAATACCCCACCACCCCGCTCTGATTAACCACGGTGCTTTCTCACGGGATAATCCAAGAAAGCCAATGGTTAGTTTTGGAGTTATTTTAAGAGTTCTGCAGGGTGTGGGGGTGGTTCTGAATTTCTGGCTAAAAATGATGTCTGAGCGAAGCGAGTTCTTTTTTGGCCAGAAATTCAGAACCGCCCCCGCGCCACCCCCAAAACCAGCAGGCTAAACCCAACCTCAAAAAATGCTGCCAATAGAAGAAATCCTCCCAAGACTGAAACAGACGCTGGAACAAACCAGCACCGCCCTGCTGCAGGCGCCACCGGGCGCGGGCAAGACCACCCGTGTGCCGCTGGCCTTGCTGGATGCGCCCTGGCGGGATAATCGCAAAATCCTGATGTTGGAGCCGAGGCGGCTGGCGGCTCGCTCGGCGGCGCGGTATATGGCGAAGCAACTGGGAGAGACGCCGGGGCAGACGGTGGGTTACCGGACCCGGCTGGATACGAAGATCTCTGCCAGCACCCGGATTGAAGTGGTGACCGAAGGGATTCTGACGCGGCTGATCCAGGCCGATCCCATGCTCGAAGACTACGCGGCCGTGCTGTTCGATGAATTTCACGAACGTTCCCTGCAAGCCGACCTGG
>JAVLAV010000219.1:0-586 GCA_031580735.1 Marinobacter sp. | reverse complement strand
GCAGCAGCACCCGGGGCCGGCTCCGGGCATCCAATAACGGTGAATCGGTCATAATCAGGCCTGGTTACAGCGCCGCTGGAAGGTCAAGACGAATGGTTGCTCCCGCTGTCCGGGGAGCGCAGAATCCTAGCAGACCCTGAATAACGGATCAAAAAGCGACCACACAATGATAGGGAGAACCCGATGGCGCCGGAAGAACTGGAAAAGTTCCGTCAACTGCTGCTGAACTGGCGGGAAGACCTGCAATCCACCAGCGAAGTTCGCGACCAGTCCAGCGACACCGTTCACCTGGACCAGCAAAGCGTCGGCCGGCTGTCCCGGATGGACGCCCTGCAAAGCCAGGCGCTGGCCAAAGCCGGAAAGGTACGGGCGGAACAGCAGCTAAAAATGATCGAGGCGGCATTGAAGCGTATCGACAATGACGACTACGGCGATTGCCTGGAGTGCGGCGAGCCGATCAATCCCAAGCGCCTGGAAATCGACCCCACCAGCCTTTACTGCATTGACTGTGCGCGGTAACTGCGCCCCAGCGACCAGAGCCCCAGCACCGGTCCCGGCGCCAGCAGCAACGCCACCCACACGCCCC
>JAVLAV010000218.1:0-586 GCA_031580735.1 Marinobacter sp. | reverse complement strand
GGGCTATTACAACCGGCAGCGACCTCACACATTCAACGACGGCATTTCGCCCGTTGCTGCTGAAGAAAACCTTAAAATACTGTCCGGGATTAGTTGACCACTACAGCACCCACTCGATACCATTCGCCAATTCTATGCCCTTAAACCCATCCAACATAGGCCTATCCCGGTTTTCCGCAGTTCCGGCTTTACTGCTAGTATTCAGGATCACCATCCGAGACAGGGACAGCTCAAACATTATGAACAGCAATTACAAAATCGCTCTACTCATCGACTTGTTTGAGATCGACATCCGAGAGAAAAACGTCGTCTATATCAAAAGCCCGGAGAAATAGATCCACCCCGTTTTCTCTATGCGCTATGCCCCTGCACCTTCAGGGTCCCAGGCCGGAACAGTGCCGTACTCAACACCAGAACAAACGCTGTCAGTACAAATACCTTATTCACAAACCAGTTCGTGCGCCAGATGGACCACTCCGGGTCCGCCAGGAACCAGAAAAACAAAGTGGTGATGATCAGGATCTCAACCACAGACATGCCAATGGCCAGCAGGCGCGTATACCGTGGCTTCGCCAACAACGCCCAG
>JAVLAV010000217.1:0-587 GCA_031580735.1 Marinobacter sp. | reverse complement strand
CCTGGAGCTGATCCAGCGTCTGGGTCTGCGTCGCTAATCCGGTCTTTTCGACCTGAGGGCTGTTTCCAGCCATGGCTGGAAGCACGCCGGCAACCGGCGGAACCGTTTCTGGTTCTGCCGGTTGTGCTTTTCTCACAAGCAATGCCGCAGTTGATGTGTCAGTGATATCGAAGGACTCTCTGTCGTAATGGGAAGCCGAAATTGATAGCAGGTTGTTGAAAAGCCCGGGCGGACCTTCCTCATGGACGTCTACCGTTTTTCCGGGGTTTTGCAACAGCCTGTTAGCTTTCAGACGGGTTGCCTTCGGATCACACGACAAACACCTGTGGAGCGACGATCGGGCGCATGGGCGTGGCGATCGAATCAATCTGGAATAGAGTTATCAGGAGTTTTTTGTGGATCTGAAACCTGTAAAGAAATCATTTGAGCTCGGCGGCAAGACCGTCACTTTCGAAACCGGCCGTATTGCCCGTCAGGCTACTGGCGCTGTTCTCGTTACCATCGATGATGTGTCCGTGCTGGGCACAGTTGTCGGTGCCAAGGAACCAAAGCCGGGGCAGGGCTTTTTCCCGCTGACGGTTAACTAC
>JAVLAV010000216.1:0-591 GCA_031580735.1 Marinobacter sp. | reverse complement strand
GGCAGCAATGCCGGAATCGTAGGAAAGTGCTTTCTCATAGGTCTGCACCAGGTCCATGGAAAGAGCCGGCTGTGCCGCCAGTAGGCCAACAAGTCCGGATAGCAGTCGTTTCTTCATTATTTCTCCTGAATAACTTTGCGCGTGCGCGTCCCGCTTTGAAACGCTGATTTGGCAGCCGAACCAGACAAATTGTGACGGAGGATCCCATCAAGAGGCTTTGGATGGCCATTATGGACAATAATCGCCCGCAGCTCTACACTTGCAAATGACACCCATTGTGGGTGCCAATTAATACAGTTTCGCGTCTTGACGGGGTGCTGGCCCGCCTTCAATAACTGAGGGGCGGTCGGCTGAGATTGCATCGCAGAACCCGCGACCTGATCCGGATAATACCGGCGTAGGGATTGAGACCATATTGCTAATACGGCGCAAGGTTTTCTGACACCAAAGAAAACGCCGTGTGCAGCTCCGTCATACGCGACCCGACATCTACTACCATAAGTTCCGGGAGCGAATGATGACAGAATTGCCCTCTTACCTCAGTGATTCCGCCCAGGTGGACTCTGCAGCTGTTAAATCCCTGCCAAATTC
>JAVLAV010000215.1:0-595 GCA_031580735.1 Marinobacter sp. | reverse complement strand
CCCATGGACCGGTACAGACCGTAAGCCCACATGCCCACGCCGACCATGGCCAGCGAACCCAGCACGTGCACCAGCACGGTAACCAGCGCCACCAGCCAGCGGTCAGCTTCGATCGCCCCCACCAGCTCCAGTGAGAACGTGGAGAAGGTCGTCAGCGCGCCGCACAGGTCGGTGACTGCCAGCAACCGCCACTCCGGCGACAGGGAGCTGTGGCTGAACCAGCTGATAAAGAACCCGGCCAGGCCGGCACCGAGCAGGTTGGCCAACAGGGTACCGGGCTGAACACCGTACCCCGGACCATTGAGCCAGAGGCTCAGCGCCCAGCGCAGGTTGGCGCCGATCACGGCGCCAACACTGACGGCGAGAAACGCCCAGCCATTCATGCCGGGTTATGGTCTACCAGTGTGGACTTGTCCATGGCCAGGGCGTCAAACGGGAAGTCATCCACCGTCAGCATGTCGAGCACGTTCTTCTCGTACTCCCGCATGAAGGTGATTTCCTCCTCGCTGAGGATCTCCGCCTTGTAGGCCGCCTCGAACTGCTCTTCCGGATGCAGCGCCTGTGCTGGCAGCTCGCCCTTGGCGGCCGCCTTGGC
>JAVLAV010000214.1:0-596 GCA_031580735.1 Marinobacter sp. | reverse complement strand
GCTGCTGAGACAGGCCAACTACGATATCCTCACCGGATTACCCAACCGGATGCTCGCCATGGACCGGCTCAAGCTGGCCCTTGCCCAGGCCAGACGTGACCAGAGCGAAGTTGGCGTTATGTTTCTGGACCTCGACAACTTCAAGCACATTAACGACACATTGGGTCATGAGGCCGGTGACGCCCTTCTGATAGAAGCAGCCAGACGAGTATCCAGCTGCCTGCGTGGCACCAGCACCGTTGCCCGGCTGGGCGGTGACGAGTTTCTGGTTATTCTGCCCGGCCTGGCCGATGCCGATGCTCCATGCCAGGTGGCGGACCGCATTCTGGAAACATTTGCCCGCCCTTATATGCTCAGCGGCCAGGAAGTGTTTGTGACAACCAGCATCGGCATTGCCACCTTCCCCAGTGATTCCGAGGATAGCGGTACCCTGCTCCGGCATGCGGACGCTGCCATGTATCAGGCCAAGCATAATGGCAAGAGCGCTTATGCCCGCTTCTCCCCTGAGATGACAGAAGTCTCTCATGAGCGCCTGCAAATGGAGTCGCTCATGCGTAAGGCCCTTGAGCAGGCTGAATTCGAACTTTGTTTTCAGC
>JAVLAV010000213.1:0-600 GCA_031580735.1 Marinobacter sp. | reverse complement strand
GCGCAACTGTGTATTAACCTTATAGCCCTGATCAAGCTTGAGGAAATAGCGATCAAGGAGTTCTGTTGACAGGTTTTGCAGAGCTTCATCCGGATACCACCCCTGGCGGGCGACGGCCAGGGCCTGTTCATCGATATCGGTGGCGAATACCTGGACGGCCGGAGGGTGTTCTTCCCCGGCCAGGGTTTGGCTAAACAGTATGGCCAGGGCATACGCCTTTTCACCCGTGGAGCAGCCTGCCGCCCAGACACGGATATCAGCGCGGTTCTCTGCGCTGATCCGGCAGATTTCCCGAATATGCGGGCGAAGATCCTCTAACTCGCTGACATAATAGGAAAAGGTGCTCTTATTCAATTGGGTGCGCCTGCTTTTTATATGAGGTTTGTTCTAGTTAGCGAATCCTACCGGTTTTTGTCCAGGAAGCGAGGTTACAGCCGATATTTTAGAGGACGGGCGATTAAAAAGGGCACGGTAACACAATCCTGTTTTGTAATGATGGCAGAGGGGGCACGAGCTCTTGGCCAGGTTGATGATGTCCTTTCACCGGACACATGTTCACGTCCTTAGCCATGGAGGGCAAGTGTATTTATTGAATGCATG
>JAVLAV010000212.1:0-600 GCA_031580735.1 Marinobacter sp. | reverse complement strand
CACGGACATGCAGGCGCAGTTCGTGGCGATGAACGCGATCGCGGACGGCACCTCCACCGTAGTGGAGACGATCTTCGAGAATCGCTTCATGCATGTCCAGGAAATCCAGCGCATGGGTGCGGACATCAATATCGAGGGCAACACGGCGGTAATCCGCGGCGTGGAATCCCTCTCCGGGGCGCCCATCATGGCCACCGACCTGCGCGCCTCGGCCAGCCTGGTGCTCGCCGGCCTGGTGGCCAAGGGCGAAACGGTCGTCAACCGCATCTATCACATCGATCGCGGCTACGAGTCCATCGAGGAGAAGCTCTCGCGCCTCGGTGCCAATATTCAACGGGTCACGAGCTGAGCATTATGTCCGAATCCGACGAAATCGTCGTCGCCCTCTCCAAGGGGCGCATTTTCAAGGAAACCCTGCCGCTGCTCGCCTCCGTGGGCATCGAGCCGCTGGAAGACCCTGACAAGAGTCGCAAGCTGATTCTGGAGACCAGTGACCCGAGCGTGCGCCTGCTGATCCTGCGCGCCTCAGACGTGCCGACTTATGTGCAGCACGGGGCGGCCGATATTGGCGTGGCCGGCAAGGACGTGCTGTTCGAGCAC
>JAVLAV010000211.1:0-602 GCA_031580735.1 Marinobacter sp. | reverse complement strand
CTCCGCAACCCGAGTAGGATAACGCCCAGCGAGACAATGGCGGTTGGGTCCGGGTGAACGCCGAATACTTGTGCCTGATACCAGGAGTCGCCAGCCAGCGGGGCCAGAAACGGTTGCACAACCAGACCAAAAAAGATGAGCGCTCCCCCAGCCAGAACCGGAGGGCTTTTCCAGTGTAGGGGCTTGCCGAGGCCATAGCCCATCAAGGGAATCACTACCAGAAGGGTCGCCTGAGCAAGAAAAGCATAACCGATGTAGTCTCCGGCCCAATTGAGCTGCCCATAACGCTGCATGAAAAACGCTACCGCGACAAAAACCCACACCGGAGCAATCAGCAGACAGGCAAGGCGCGGGCGGTGCTTCAGGACCAGCGCAATGGTCCCCACGCCCAGTGCCAGAGTCAGAAGCTGCAACGGCCAGAAGGTTTCGCCCATGCGCTCCATCAAACGAAAATAGACATTCTCGGTAAATGGAATAAAGTTCTGCAGCCGGTAACTGGTCCACGCGCTCATAGTGATTCGATATACCCGGCCATCGGCTTACGGGCAGCGGCCGGGGGCATTTCACCCCGGCCGGCCAGCATGTTTTCTTGCATGTGCTCA
>JAVLAV010000210.1:0-604 GCA_031580735.1 Marinobacter sp. | reverse complement strand
GTGCCAGGTAGGTTACCGCCTGAGCCAGAGCCAGTTCGCCTTCGGGCGAGCCCAGTCGCTCCTGGGCATCCCATGCGTCCATACTGAGTTGCAGCGCGCGGGGATCCGCATTGCCAATGTCTTCACTGGCAATGCGGACAAGGCGTCGCGCCACATAAAGTGGATCGCAGCCACCATCCAGCATTCGGCACATCCAGTAGAGGGAACCATCGGGATCAGAGCCACGCACAGACTTGTGGAGCGCCGAAATCTGATCGTAGAAAACGTCACCGCCCTTATCGAACCGGCGCAAGCTGGTTTGCATGACCTGCTCCAACTGCTCACTGGTTATACAGTCGCGGCCCTGTTCGTCGGGTTCTGCCAGATCGCCCGCCACTTCCAGAATGTTCAGGGCCCGGCGGGCATCACCGCCCGACGCCGATGCCATAAGCTCAAGCACATCCTCCGGCACCAGCAATCGTCCACCAAACCCCTGATCCGATTCCAGCGCCCGCTCAAGCAACCTGAGCACATCCTTGTCCTCAAGGTTCTTGAGAACATAAACGCGGGTCCGGGAAAGGAGCGCGCTGTTCAGTTCAAAGGAAGGGTTTTCGGTGGTCGCACC
>JAVLAV010000020.1:0-37360 GCA_031580735.1 Marinobacter sp. | reverse complement strand
CACTGATGACGATCTCGAGCTTGCCGATCATTCCCAGCAATTGCGCATAGCACGGCGTGTCGGCCAGCTTCTCGGGCAGCTTTTGCAACAGGTATCGTTGGGCCCGAAAGCGGAAGCCCGGGCCAGAGGGCTGCAGAAAACCCTGCTGGGCAGTAATGACTGGTCAGTACTGCGGGACGGCCTTGATCAGGTGGCCGAGCTGGTGATCGAGGCGGTTACCCGCAGCCAGCGTGAGTTTGAGGCTTTTCTGAAGCGCCTGGACGAACGTCTGGAGACCCTCCGTCAGCATTTTTCTGAGCAGACCGAGATGTACGAATCCCGGCAGGACGACACGGCTACGTTGGATCGGGAAATTCGCGATGAGCTTGGACGGGTTGGTGATGATATCGCCAACAGCCAGGATTTAGGAACGCTGAAACAATCTGTCAGTCAGCGCCTCGAGTTTATCGGCAATACCATGGAGCGCTTTCGCAACCGGGAACTGGAGCGGGAAAATCTTCTGGCCGGGCAACTGGAAGCCATGCAGGAGAAAGTGGCCGCCATGGAAGCGCATTCCGAGCAGATGCAGGCCCAGGTTTACAAAGAACGGGAAAGAGCAATGACCGACCTCCTGACCCAGCTGCCCAATCGGGAAGCCTGGCAGGAGCGGCTTATGTTCGAGTTCAACCGTTGGCAGCGCTATCAGAAACCGCTGACCGTTTCTGTTATCGATATCGACCTGTTCAAAAAAGTGAATGATTCCTATGGGCATAAAGCCGGGGATCGGGTGTTGCAACTGGTGTCCCGGGAGCTGCGCACCCGGCTGCGGGCAACCGACTTCATCGCCCGCTACGGCGGCGAGGAGTTTGTGCTGTTGTTACCGGAAACCACCGTTGAGGCCGCCCGGGTGGCTATTGATAAATTGCGTAAGCGGGTAGCCGGACTGCCGTTCCATTTTGGCGGCGAGCCGGTAAGCGTGACTTTTTCCGCCGGTGCGACGGAGTTTCGGGAAGGCGATTCGGTGGAGTCAGGATTCGATCGTGCAGACCGCGCCCTGTATCAGGCCAAGGACGCGGGGCGTAATCAGACGGTTAACCTGTGAGAGGTTCAGTGCCGCAGCTGGGCGTCCAGCTCGTCAATCATTTCTGCCCAGTCACTGTCTTCTTCCAGACCTTCTTCCAGGAAATGCGACTGACTCTCCGACCAGAACGGCGCATCCTGTATAGCGACCTCTCTGGCCAGCGGAGAATTCCGGTCAATAAACTCTTTAATACTGGCTTCGTCGGAAGCCAGGCCAAGCTGATCAAACAGAGTGGCAAGAGTGTGTTTGCTGGTGTCCATATAAAAGCCTCCTGTGGCTTTGCAACAAAGTGAAATTATCTGCACTTGCAGGTATTGTTTGCTGAAACTGTAGTAAACCCGCTGAGGATATCCAGTGCCATTCCGTTCTCTCTTACTGTATTGCCTGCTTTTGCTGTTTTTTCAAGGGCAGGCCGTGGCCGATCCGCCTCAGACCTCTCCGGCACCGGTGCTCAAGGCAAGCGATGTCGACTGGCTGGCGCAGCAGGAAAAGTTTCGTGTTGGCATTCACCAGAACCAGGTTCCTCTGGTGTTTGATACCGGCGAAGGCGAACTGGCTGGCATCTGGATTGACTATCTTGAACGCCTGTCAGGCAAATTGTCCGTGCCGGTAGAGCCCTATCTGGCAGACCCCGCTGCCACCGGGGATGGTGATGGCAGCCAGCCTCAGTTATTACTGACCACCCGCATTCCCGGCTCGCCGGTGATACCTGGCGTGCGCCATACCGAACCGCTGATGACTCTGACTTACGGTGTATTCGTAGGCCAGGGTGACGCCTCGGTGCGTACCCTCAAAGACCTCGAATCAACCCGGGTGGCTATCGTCGCCAATGATCCCAATCAGTTTGCCTTGCTGGATCCGGTAGAGAATTTTACGCCGGTGCCGGCAAGCAGTGTCGGTGAGGCTGTCAGCCAGGTGTTGTCCGGCGAAGCCGATGCGTTTCTGGGGCCCGTGCCGGTGGTTTCCGATTATCTGGATTCGGCGATGATGAACGGTATCGGGCTGGCGGTTGTGCTGAACGATCAGCCGGTGGAGGTGGTCCTACAGGTGCCCACCGACGACCGACCGCTTTTCCGCGTGTTTGACGAGGCAGTGGCGGGATTCACTCATCAGGAGCACCGCACTGTTCGGCAATCCTGGTTGCAGGGTGAAACACCAACGGTTGAAAGCAATGATCTGGCGCTGAATGTCACGGACCAGCAATGGCTGAGAGCCAACCCTGAATTGAAGGCGGGTCTGCGCCAGGACTGGCCGCCTTTCGAGTTTGAACAGGACGGTCGTCCTGCCGGCCTGGTGGTCGATCTGCTGGAGCGCCTGGAAAAAGACATGGATATCCGTTTTTCCCGGGAGCCTGTCGACAGCCGGTCTTCGGCCGAGGAAATGCTTAAGTCCGGGGAAGTGGACATCATCCCGGGTATGTCCCGGACACCTCGTACCGAACAGGATTTTTTATTCACTCGGGCCTATGTCTCTGTTCCTATTGCTCTGGCTATCCGGGACACCGGTCGTTTTATCGGCGATTTGCGGGAACTGCGTGATGAACGGGTCGGGGTGGTGAATCGCCAGGCCAGCCATGATTACCTCCTGATTAACCACCCGGATCTGGATCTGTATCCCCAGAATTCGGTGGAAGAGGGCCTGCTGGCGTTGTCGAATGGTGACCTGGATGTGATGGTGACACACATTCCTGCTGTCAGTTACACCGTGGCACGGCTGGGTTTGTCGAACCTGAGAATTACCAGTATCACTCCCTACGAATATGACCTGCGGCTGGCGGTTCGTAAATCCAGTCCCGAACTGCACCGGGTTCTTAACAAGGCGCTGAGCAGCTTGCCGGCATCGGAGACCGAAGCGATCTATAATCGATGGGTTCACCTGGATATCGAGCAGAGAGCGGATTACACGGTAGTGCGTCGCATTATCCTGGTTGCTATCGTGGTGGTGCTGATTTTCCTGTACTGGAATCGCAAATTATCGCTGGAAGTGGACGAACGGATTCGTTCGGAAAACGCCCTGCGACGCAGTGAGGATGAATTGCGTGCCGCCAAACTTGAAGCAGAACGACTGGCCCGACAGGCGGAAGCGGCCAGCCGGACCAAAAGCGAGTTCCTGGCCAACATGTCCCATGAAATACGCACGCCGATGAATGCCGTAATCGGGTACAGCGACTTGCTATACAACAGCGTAAAGGATCCGCAGCAGCGCAATTATCTGAATGCCATCCGCGCCGGCAGCCGTAGCCTTCTGATGCTCATTAATGACATTCTGGATCTGTCACGGATCGAGGCGGGGAAGATGCGCCTGGATTTCGGGCCGGTCTCTGTGCGCCGGTTACTCAGCGATGTCCGGCATATTTTTGATTTGCGCGCGACCGAACAGGGCATCACTCTGGAAGTCAGTGTTGTGTCGGGCATGCCCGATGCCATGATGCTGGACGAGACCCGCCTGCGGCAGGTTCTGTTCAATCTGGTGGGCAACGCCATCAAGTTTACCCATGAGGGTGGTGTAACGGTCCGTGCCAAGGCTACGGAGCTGGAGCAGTCGGGAGCTGAAAAACCTGAGACGCGGTATTACCGCCTGGTGGTCACGGTAACTGATACCGGGGTGGGCATTGCTCCGGACCAGCAGGAACGGATCTTCGATGCTTTCGAACAGCAGGAAGGCCAGAGCTCGCGGCGTTATGGCGGCACCGGGCTGGGCCTGGCCATCAGCCGCAAGCTGGTGGAAATGATGGGGGGCAAGCTGACGGTAGAAAGCGAAGCCAATCAGGGGTCTACCTTCACGGTGACCCTGCCCCGGGTGGAAGCCACCGTGGAGCAGGTCGAAGAGGACGGCAGCCCGAAAGAGTCCGAGCGCCTACTGGCCCAGACCATGAGCCTTCAGGAGCGAGGCTGGCTGCGGGAAAAGCTGGCGCAGGATTTTGGTGATGAGTGGCAGGATGTGCGTGAAAGTGGTGACCCGGAGCAGATGAAAGATTTTGCCCTGCGGGTCATTGAGTGGGGCAGGCGTTACCGCTCATCATCGGCGACCCGCTATGGCGAAAAACTGCTGGCGGATGTGGAGGCATTCAACCTGGATGCGGTAAATACCGCGCTGGAGTTATTCCCGAGATTGCTCGGGGAGCGTTAATGCGATGTCAGAGACAGTCGAACTGGGATTGACGGTCGAAAGCCACGGCCACCATGTCGTAGCCGGAATCGGACAGCGAGCGAATCAGCTCACGGTCTTTCAACAGTGTTTTGCAGACCCTGTGAACGCTGGCCTGAAGTTGGTCTCCGGAAGGTTGTTGATCAGTAAAACGGAAATCCACGATCAGGTATTTTCGGTCTACATTGGCTGATTCCGGGATATCCTCACGCTCAATGCTCTCATAGCCGATGTAGGTGGCCTGGCTGTTCGAAAAAACCTGGCTCATCATGACATCCAGGTTTTCTGCCCGGGCGTGGGCTGCGGAAAAGCAGAGCGCGAGCGTCGTGGTCAGTATTGATAGTCGGGTGCGCATAAGCTTCTCCTCCATGAGTGAGTAGTTAGCCATGTAACAGTGTGTAAGTCATTGTGGTGATTATGGCAGAGAGTGTCGCATTTTGCTTCAGGTTTTCAAGTTGTTTTTGTCATCTGCTCCCATGGCTGATTTCAGCTATCATGGAGAATGAATCACCGGGAAGAGCGAACGAGGGATAGCGATGTTCCAGCTTGTGTTCAAAGGCGAGTGCGCACCAGGCACCGATACGGAAACTGCCCGCAGTAATGCCAAAACGCTGTTCAAGGCCAGTGTTGAACAACTCGACCGCATGTTCAGTGGTCAGCCGGTTGTGATACGCAACAAGCTTGAGCAGGTTCAGGCGGAGAAATACCAGGCGGTGCTGCAGAAGCACGGCATGGTGGCTTATGTTCAGCCCATGCCCGGCACCCAGCCGCAAGCTCCGGAACCGAAGCCCGCCGCCCCGGCACCTCAGACACATTCAGAGCCGCCGGCTACTCCCGAAGCAGGCGGTGATGCGCAGACGGCAAAGCCAGCCAGAACCGGCAAAGCCCCGGACCCTGAACCGGGTGACCGCTTGCCGGTGGCCGGGGAAAAAGTTGATGACATTCTGGCGGGTTCCGGCCTGACCCTGGATCCGGCCGGGGTTACTCTGACCGAAGCGGAAGACGCTGAGCCGCCAATGTTTGAACACCTGGATGAATGGAGTCTGGCGCCCGCCGGTTCGGCCCTCGGTGTAGAACGTGACCTGCCACCCCCGGTTGTTCCGGATGTTTCCCACCTCTCCCTTGCTGATGATGACGACCACAAAAACTGATCCCGCCCGTCTGCCGTTTGTTTTTTGTCTGTTTATGTCGCTGGTTCTGGTGCTCATGCTCTGGGCGCCAGCACTTCAGGCAAATGAACAAGAACGCCCCACTATAGGCCTTGTGCTTAGTGGTGGGGGTGCAAAGGGCATGGCCCATGTTGGTGTGCTCAGAGTGCTGGAAGAAATGCAGGTGCCGGTGGACATGGTGGTTGGCACCAGTGCCGGTTCTGCCGTGGCAGCCCTGTATGCCAGTGGTATGCCGGTGGCCGACATTGAACGCCGCTTTCTGGAGCTGGATTGGTTATCAAGCTTCCGTGACGACCCGGGCCGGGTCTATAAACCGGTGCGCCGTAAGCAGAATGACTGGCGGTTACCGCTGGTGCCCGGCCTGGGTGTCAGCGCTGAGGGCTTTCATATGGGCGGAGGCCTGATTGCCGGACAGAATCTGGGCCTCATTCTCAATGAGCTGACACGGGATGTCGCGCTGGTAGATGACTTTGATGAGCTGCCCATCCCCTTTCGCGCAGTGGCCACCGATCTGGAAACCGGCGAAGAAGTCGTGATGAGCCATGGCAATCTGGCCGAAGCTATTCGCGCCAGCATGAGTATCCCCGGAGTCTATGCGCCGGTAGAGCGGGGCGGCCATCTGCTGGTGGACGGTGGTGTGGCCAACAATCTGCCGGTCAGCGTCGCCCGGGAGATGGGGGCTGATATTGTTATCGCGGTGGATATTACCGACCCTTTGATGACCAACGACGAAATGCGCGAGGCCTTTTCGGTGGTGGGGCAACTGACAACCCTGCTGACCCGGCGCAATACCAATGAACAACTGGCGTTAATGGGCGACAAAGATATTCTCGTTCAGCCCGATCTTCGTGGCTACAGCTCAGCGGATTTTTACGATGGCCCGGCTCTGTTTGAACTGGGCGCATCCGAGGCTCGAACACATGCGGTCAAGCTCAACAGACTGGCGGTGTCTGAGCAGGCCTGGAATGAAGACCGTCAGAAGCGAAATGCGGAGCAATGGCAACCCGGGCCGATTGCCCGTATTGAATTTCGCCAGGGCAACCAGCTTGCCAGTGACTTTCTGCGCGAGCGCATACGGCAGCAACCAGGCGAAACGCTGGATATCGAGCAGCTGGAAGCGGATCTGAAGCGGATATACGGTCTGGGCTATTACGAAAGCGTGACCTGGTCGCTCGCACCCGGGGACGATGGACCCGTGCTGATCATTCAGGCCAGGGAAAAGAGCTGGGGGCCGAATTATCTGTCTTTTGGCCTGAACTATGAAGACAATTTTGACGGCGACACCCGTTTCAATCTGGCTGCCGGACTGCGTATGACAGAGCTGAACCGGTTAGGTGCCGAATGGCACACCGGGGTACAGCTTGGCACTCAGCCCTGGGTGCGAACCCAGTGGTATCAACCGCTGGGTTACGGTTATGACGAGTTTGCGGTGATGGGGCTGGAGTACAACCGGGACGATTACGGCATTTACGACGACGGCGAGCGCATTGCCGAGATAGATGTTACGTCCCGACAGATGGATGTGGCGCTGGGAGTGGAGCTGGGAGGTAACGCTGAAGCCCGCTTGGGTTATGTGCGCGGGATTGCCTCGGTAGAGGATGATATCGGCGCCCCGGTAGCCCCCACCGACGATGTCCACCAGGGGTACGTCAGCCTGCAGCTGGTGCACGACTCACTGAATGATGCGTTTTATCCGAAATCCGGCGCCTTTGCCGGCATTCGGGGCCGGGTAGAGCGCCCGGGCTTTGGGTCCGACCGTAACTTTGACGCTGTCAGGGCCATGGTGCTGGGCACTGGTAGCTGGAATCGGTTCAATCTGACCGGTCTGGCCTGGGCGCGTAAGATCACCCGGGGTGACTCGGGGCTGGAAAACCTCGCCCGTCTGGGTGGCTTCCGTCAGCTTTCGGCTTATGCGCCTGGAGAAATTACCGGCAACGATGCAGCGTTGGTGTCGGTCTACGCCCGTCGGGAGTTTGGCGGCCCTGTGGTGCCCTGGTTTGCCGGCGTCGGGGTGGAAGCCGGTAATGCCTGGGAAAGCATGGATGATGCCCGCTGGTCCGAAATGGTCCGTTCCTGGAGCCTGTTTGCCGGCGTGGATACCTTTTTGGGCCCCGTGCAGTTATCCGGTGCCTATAACAATGAAGATGAGTGGACCGCGTACCTGAACATCGGTTTCTCGTTTACCCAACTGTTCTACTGATTACAGCAGTGGCCCCAGCAGCCGCACTGCCCGACAGCCCAGCCGAAACAGAATGGACCGATCCCTGTAGTCGCCTTCGGTCATGAGCCTGGCATTGCCCAGATCGTCTGTCAGCATGGCCTGCACTTCTTCGAGGAAGTGACGGCTCGTAGTGATAGCGGTAATCTCAAAGTTCAGCCGCATTGACCGGTTGTCCAGGTTGGCGGTGCCGATGGCGGCATAACGATCATCCACCAGAATGACCTTCTGGTGCATGAAACCGGGTTGATAGCGGTAAATGCCGATGCCGGCCTGACAGGCCTGAACCAGATAGGAATAGGCCGCTATGCGGACCAGGTGGCTGTCGGCTTTTTCAGGAATCAGAATGCGTACATCCACCCCCCGAAGAGCAGCCAGCTGCAGGGCGTTCATGATCTGGAAGTCCGGCACGAAATAGGGAGAGGCAATCCAGATCCGGTTTCGGGCATTGTTGATGCAGTTCAGGAAAAACAGGCTGCAGGTTTCCCAGGTATCGGCGGGGCCGGTGGGCAGAATCAGCACCTCGTCGTGTCCGGGTGGATTGGCCATGGGCGTCCAGTCCAGTTCCGGACGAATGCTGCTGGCCCAGTTCCAGTCTTCCAGCCACGCCAGTTGCAGGCCGGTGACCGCGGGCCCTTCAATCCGGCAATGGCTGTCTCGCCAGGGTTCCTGATCCATGGCGGTGCCCAGGTACTCATCACCCAGGTTGATACCGCCAACAAATCCTACCTGACCATCACACACCAGCAGCTTGCGATGGTTGCGAAAGTTGATCTGGAACCGGCGGGTGCGGAGGTTGCCTGCACCGAATGAGGCTATCCGGGCACCGGCGGCTGCCAGCTCATTTATCCAGCGCCGGGACAGGAAAACACTGCCGATATCATCGTACAGTAACCAGACTTCCACGCCCTGGGCCAGCTTGCGTTCAAGAATGGCCTTGATACGTCGGCCGACCCGGTCAGAGCGTACGATGTAGAATTCCAGAAGAATGTAGTGCCGGGCGTCTTCCATGGCGTCGAACAGGGCCTGGAAGGTGGCTTCGCCATCCTTGAGCAGGGTGCAGTGGTTGCCGCTGGTGAACGTCTGGCGGCCGAGCTTGCACAGCACCTGAAGCTCATCGCTGAAATGCTCCTGGTCTGGATTGAGGATGGATGTGCTCTGGTTCTCGAACTGGTCCAGCAGTTTGCTGACTGCCTTATTGCCCATCCGCCGCGCCTTTACGTAGCCACCAAAGCGGTAGCGGCCAATCAGCAGAAACAGAGGCACAGTGATGTAGGGCAGGCCCACCAGAGCGATTATCCAGGCCAGTGCGCCCTGGGCCGTACGGTAGGTCAGCAGAATGCGATAAATGCACGCCAGGGCAGCCAGGTAAAGCCCGGCAATCAGAATGGCAAGCAGAGACAGATCCCCGTTCATGGACAGCGTTCCGGCATCAATGGGTGGTGCTGATTATCTTTGTACCTCATGCCGGGATTGGGCGCAAAACCCATAGCTCTTCTCTCTTGCCACCGGGGCTGGTGGTGGTAGTGTAGCTGTTTCCATTATCTGACCGGAGGTTTTCAGCGCATGAGTGTTGAGCTTAACTACCGTATTACCGGCGAGGGCAAGCCTCTGATTGTGCTGCACGGGCTTTTTGGTTCGCTGGACAACCTGGGTGGCATTACCCGGAAGCTTGAGGACGGCTGGCAGATTCATGCCCTGGACCTGCGCAACCATGGCAGTTCACCCCATACCGACGAGATGAGCTATCCCGCCATGGCTGAGGATGTCGTTGCCTATATGGATGCTCGGGGTATCGACGAGGCCAGCATTCTCGGGCACTCCATGGGCGGTAAGGTCGCCATGCAGGTTGCCCTGAGCTACCCGGAGCGTGTCACCTCCGTGATTGCGGCGGACATTGCCCCGGTTAGTTATGAGCCGCGCCATGACGCCATTCTGGAGGGTCTGAAAAGTCTCGACCTTGCCGGTGTGACCAGCCGTCGCGAAGCCGACAAACGTCTGGCGGAGCATGTCGACACTCCCGGTGTTCGTCAGTTTTTGCTGAAGAATCTCGAACGCATCCCTGAGGCTGAGCAAAGTGATGACCAGCACCGGTTCCGCTGGCGCCTGAATCTGTCGGCTATCGATGCCTGTTATGCCAACATAGCCGCTGCGCCGGAGGGCACCGGCCCCTACGATGGGCCAGTGCTGTTTATCAAAGGTGGGGATTCGCCCTACATTCAGGAAAAACATCAGCAGACAATCCGCTCCCTGTTTCCGGCTGTCGAGCTCAAAATCATTGCGGGCACCGGCCATTGGTTGCATGCGGAGAAGCCGGATACGTTCGCGGCGTTGTGCCGCCGGTTTCTGGAACAGTAGTGCCGGAATTGTCGGTAAACGGGGCTCATCTGCTAGAGTTGGTTTTCCGGAGGACGGTCTGCGGACCAAACAGGGCTAAACGGAGCAGGCGCGCATGATGAAATGGTTGCTGATTGGCTTGCTGGTGGTATTTCTGCTGCTGGGGAGCTTTTTGCTGACTCCCTCGCCGATAGACAGCACCGCCTGGGATGCGCCTGCGCCTCCCGCCCTGACCGGGCCCCTGGCGAGGAATGAGCGTTTACGGCTGGCGGATCTGGTTGCTCGTGGCCAGGTCTCCGGACCGGAAGATATTGCCATCTCGGGTGAGGGCGTTGTCTACACCGGTACCGACAATGGCCGTATTGTCCGCGTGTTCCCGGACGGTCAGGTAGAGAGCTGGATCAACACAGAAGGCCGCCCGCTGGGAATGGCTTTTGATCATCAGGGTAATCTGATTGTGGCCGATGCTGACCGGGGGTTGTTGTCTGTTACCCCGGATGGCGATCTCTCGGTACTGGCCCGCGAAGCGAAAGGCACGCTGTTTCGTCTGACTGATGGTGTCGATGTCGCCCCGGATGGCCGCATCTATTTCACCGACGCCAGTTCCCGCTTTCCGCTATCCCGGTATGCCCTGGACCTGCTTGAAATGCGTCCCCATGGCCGCTTGCTGAGATACACCCCACGAACCGGGAAGACGGAAGTCCTGTTGGATAATCTACACTTCCCCAATGGTGTGGTTCTGTCGACCGATGGTGATTATCTTCTGGTCAGTGAGACCTGGAAATACCGCATCCTGAAATACCGCCTTCGGGGCCCCGGTGAGGGCCAGGCGGAAGTGTTTGCCAGCAACCTTCCGGGTTTTCCCGACAATCTGGGTGTGGATGATGAGGGCCGCTACTGGGTGGCTTTTCCCACCCTCCGGAATCATCAGATTGACGCGTTGCACCGTTGGCCCTGGCTGAAAGATCTGGTTGCCAAACTGCCTGAAAGCCTGCGACCGGGCACTGGAAACTATGGTCTGGTGGTGGCTTACGATGCTGGCGGTGAGCCAGTGATCAGCCTGCACGACACGCGCGGCACTCACCTGAAAATGGTTACCTCGGTAGCGCCTCATAACGGTGCGCTATACTTTGGATCACTCCACAACAACCGGATCGGCAGGCTGCCGTTCCAAGCCATTCCTGGCCTCGGAGAGCAATTATGAACGATGCAACTGAATCAAACCTGATGCGTCATGTGGTTTATGACCAATTTGGTGCCCGGGACGTGCTTCGGGTTGCAGAATCCGAAGTGCCCGGGCCTGCCGCGGATCAGGTGCTGATTCGCGTGCACGGGGCTGGGGTGAACCCGATTGACTGGAAAACCCGCAAGGGCCTGGGTTTTGCGGCCCGCCAGATCGAAAACAACCTGCCCTGGACGCCGGGCTATGATGCAGCGGGTGAAGTGATCGCGGTTGGCGATGACGTGACCACGCTGGCGCCGGGCGACAAAGTCATGGGGATGATTGGCTTTCCGGTAATCGGCGGAGCTTATGCTCAGTACGCTGTAGCAAGGGCCGACGAGCTGGCCATTGTGCCGGAAGAGCTGGATCTGGTCAGTGCCGGTGCGGTGCCCCTGGCGGCGTTAACCGCATGGCAGGCTTTGTTTGAAATGGCGAAGCTTGAATCCGGCCAGAAGATACTGATTCATGCCGGTGCCGGTGGAGTGGGGCACTTTGCGGTGCAGTTCGCGTTGGAGCGGGGTGCCCATGTGATTGCCACTGCGTCGCCGGCGAACCGGGATTTTCTGGCGGAGTTGGGCGTGCATGAGGTCATCGATTATCACACCACCGATGTGGCGGACGAGTGCTATGGCCTGGATGTGGTGCTGGATCTGGTCGGTGGTGAAACCGGCAAACGGTCTCTGCACACGCTGTCAGAGTCCGGGGTGCTGGTGACCATTCCCACAGTTACTGCGGATGAAATCGTCAGCGAGGCTGAGGCCATGGGGCTGAGGGCGCATGGCATGACGGTACGCCCGGACAGTTTTCACCTGGATGAAATTGCCGAGCTGATTGAAGACGGCGACGTGAAGGTTCACATCGAAGAGGCCTTCCCGCTGGCTCAGGTTGCCGCTGCCCATGAACAGCTTGAGGGTGGTCATGTGCGCGGCAAGCTGGTGCTGGACTGCCGTTAACCGGGTAAGTCTTCGTTGTCGGCCGGCTCGCTGGCCTTTTCCTTGCGCTCTTTCTTGGGCTGAGGAGGCACCAGGCTGATCAATGTCCAGTCCTTCTTCGGCTCGAGCTCTTCCATGTCCCTTACCGGGTGGATGTGTTCGCGGTCGTCGATCATGAACAGCACCAGCGCCTGGTCCCGGTATTGATCCAGGAACTGTTGGTAGCTGAACTCTTCGCGCAGCTGGGTGGTTTTCACCGTGTAGCCCTGGCTGACCAGGCTGGCGAGTTTGGCGTAGCTCACGCCGTCAAACAGGCCTCGGGTGCGCTGAACCTTGCTGGCGGTCTGCAGGCGTGCTCTTTGCTCCTGGTCGCCATCTGAGAGGCTGAAGACAGACTCCTCCCCGAACCAGTCCAGAAAATGGTACGTGGCCAGTGAATTCAGGTGCTTGTAGGGCGAGAGGATCAGCACATTGCCGATGCCGGTCAGATCCATGTGAGTTGAAGCATGCTCGGAAACCGGATTGCCGAAGTAGGTCCGCAGATCCTCCATTCGTGCCTGGCGTGCGTTTTCCCAGTTGGTGTCGGTTACCATCACCGGAATGTCATGCTTCTTCAGGGCCTTGGCAATCAACCGTGCAATCGGGTTGGCGCCAAGAATCAGGAAGCCGTGGGCCGGCGGCTCCTGAACGTTTAACAGTTTGGCGATAGGGCGTGCGGTCAGGCTCTGTAGTGTAACGGTGGTGATGATCAGCATGAACACCAGTGGCACCAGTACTTCGGCGCCGGTATAGCCGGCACGCTCAAGCTGGAACGCAAACAGGGCGGATACTGCAGCAGCCACGATGCCCCGGGGTGCTATCCAGCTGAGATAGAGCTTTTCCCGCCAGTTTAGCGATGTACCTATGGCCGACAGGAAAATACTGGCGGGACGGGCCACCAGCATCAGGATGGCAAGCAGGGCAGCCAGGCCCCAGCCCAGTTCGGCAATGGCGGAGAAATCCACCCGGGCGGCCAGAATGATGAACAGGGCGGAAATCAGCAGTACGCTCAGGGATTCCTTGAATTCCAGTATGCTGTCGATCGGCACCTGTTTCATATTGGCCATCCAGATGCCCATTACGGTAACCGTGAGAAGGCCGGATTCGTGAGCCAGTTCGTTCGAGATAGCGAACATGCCGAGCATGAAGGTGAGAGTGCCGGCGTTGTGCAGATATTGGGGAATCCAGTGTTTGCGCAGAGCCAGGCCGTTGAGATAACCAGCGCCGGCGCCGATCAGGAAACCCACCATCAGGGTCTTGCCGAAGATATACACAGAGTGGCCGAACACGTTGCCCTGGCCCCAGGACACAATCCCTTCAAACACCAGTACCGCCAGCAGGGCGCCCACCGGGTCGATAATGATGCCTTCCCAGCGCAGAATGTTGGCGATGGTGGATGTCGGGCGTACCGCCCGCAGCAGGGGAGCAATCACGGTGGGGCCGGTCACCACCGAGATGGCACCGAACAACAACGCAACTTCCCAGGGGATGTCCAGTATCCAGCGTGCTGCCAGGGTGCCGATCGTGCAGGTCACGATGGTGCCTACCGGAATGAGGTTGCGCACCATCTTGCCGTGACTCCGGATTTCCTCAGCCCGGAGGGTCAGACTGCCTTCAAAAAGGATGATGGCCACGGCCAGTGAGATCAGCGGAAACAGCAGGTCGTCGAATACGATTTCCGGTTCCAGGAAGCCACTCACCGGCCCGGCTATAATGCCACCGGCCAGCAGGAACAGAATGGCCGGCATGCGAACGCGCCAGGCCAGCCATTGGCAGAACAGAGAAAGCACACCAATGCTGGCCAGAATCAGGACAGTGCTTGCGGACATAAATGATACCGTGTCGATGTTTTATTGGTTGGCGCGCCGGGCAATGCGATTGAGTAACCGGGAGGCGGCAAAAAAACCAAAACTCGCTGTTACCGGACTGGCGGCGCCAAAACCCGAAGCGCAGTCCAGCCTGACCGGACCGCTGTTGTCCGGTTTCTGGTGGCAGACTTCGCCATCGGCTGCGGGATAAGTCAGCTGCTCCAGAGAGTATATCGCTTCTATGCCGAAGCGCCGTTTCGGGTTGCGCGAAAAACCATATTCCCGACGCAGCATGTTACGCACTTTGGCGAGTAATGGATCCTGAGTGGTCTTGCTCAGGTCTGCTACCTGAATCTGGCTCGGATCCATCTGGCCACCGGCCCCGCCGGCGCAGACCACCGGGATTTTACGGCGCTGACAGTGGGCCAGCAGTGCCGCTTTTGCTTTCACGCTGTCAATGGCGTCCACGACGCCCGTCATGTCCGGCGTAATCAGCTGCTCAGTATTCTTGACGGTCAGAAACCCGAAGTGCACCCGAATATCGGCCTGGGGGTTGATCGCCTGCAGACGCTCCGCCATGGCATCGGTCTTGGTACGGCCGTACTGGCCCTCCAGTGCATGCAGTTGCCGGTTGGTATTGGACACGCAGATATCGTCCATGTCGATCAGTGTGATCGTACCAATACCACTGCGAGCCAGAGCCTCGGCAGCCCAGGAACCCACGCCGCCGAGCCCGACAATGGCAATGTGGGCATGACGGAAGGCCGTCAGCGCACGCCGGCCATATAATCGCTCAATACCGCCAAAGCGGAAGGTGTAGTCATCGGCTGTCATTCAGCCTCCGGAAGAAGATCGGTTTAAACGACCATTGTAACCCGGGAGGCTGTCAGGCTGAAAAAAGTCAGCAAGTCGCGCCTGGTGTCCCTCTGAATAAACCAGCCTCTGAACACCAGGAGCGGCTAGGCGTCAGGCGTGCCAGTGGTCGTCGTTGAATGCCATCATGCTCTCTTTGCCGGTTTGTATATCTTTGACCAGCCAATCAATTTCCGGTAACAGTTTTTCGAAGTAGAAGCGGGCAGAAGCCTGTTTGGCCTCCAGCAGCGGCTTGTTACCTTCGCCGTTATTGATTTGCTCAGCGGCGACACCGGCCATACGTGACCACAGATAGCCAATGACGGTGAGCGCCATTACCCGCAAATAGGGTGTCGCTGCCGCACCGGCCTGTTCCGGGTCTTTCGGCGCATTGCTGGCCAGCCACATAGTGGCCGTTTCCAGGTTCTTCATGGCACCTTTGAGCTCCTCGCGATATGGCGCATCCGGATGGTTTTTGAGGTAATTGCTGAGTTCTGCAAACAGTGCCCGTACTAGTTGGCCGCCTTTCAACGACAATTTGCGTCCGACCAGGTCCATCGCCTGAATACCGTTAGTGCCCTCGTAGATACGGGCGATTCGCCCATCCCTTACCAGCTGCTCAAGTGGCCAGTCCTGGGTGAAGCCAGAACCACCCAGCACCTGCAGACCCCAGTTGGCATTGTTGTACCCTTCATCTGTAAGAAAGGCTTTTACGACCGGGGTCAATAGCTGAACCAGGTCATCGGCGTTCTCGCGGACTTTTTCGTCCGGGTGTGCCACCGACAAATCCAGTTGGTGACCTGTGAACAGCGCCAGTGCTCGCATCCCTTCGTTCAATACCTTCTGGCGCAGCAGCATGCGCCTGACATCGGGGTGCACGATAATCGGGTCTGCCGGACCGTCTGGGTTTTTTGCGCCGCTTAGGGAACGACTTTGCAGGCGGTCTTTGGCGAAGGCCAGACTTTCCTGGTAGGCCATTTCTGCCAGCCCCAGGCCCTGCATGCCAACCATCAGGCGGGCTTCATTCATCATGGTGAACATCGCGCGCATGCCATCATTGGGTTCGCCCACCAGCCAGCCTTTGGCCCCTTCGAAATTCATTACACAGGTGGCCGATCCCTTGATGCCCATTTTGTGCTCCAGACCACCGCAGAAGGCCGGGTTACGTTCCCCGGAGTCAGGCAGGAACTTTGGAACCGCGAACAGGGAAATGCCTTTGGTGGTATCCGGGGCGCCGGGCAATTTGGCCAGCACCAGATGCACGATGTTATCCACCAGATCGTGCTCGCCGCCGGTAATCCAGATTTTGGTGCCTTCCAGGCTATAGCTGTCATCGTCATTGGGGGTGGCTTTGGTGCGGATCAGACCCAGATCAGTGCCGCACTGGGGCTCGGTCAGGCACATGGTGCCGGTCCACTCGCCGGTGATCAGTTTTTCCAGGTAGGTCTGCTTCAGTTGATCCGAACCGTGGGCGTACAGAGCGCTGATGGCGCCATGGGTCAGTCCGGGATACATTCCCAGCGACAGGTTGGTGGAGCACACCATCTCATCCACCACAAATTTCAGCGTATGTGGCAGACCCTGACCACCAAACTCAACCGGTGCGTCCAGAGCCGTCCAGCCGCCTTCGATAAACCGCTCGTAGGCCTCTTTGAATCCGTCTGGCGTTTTAACGGATTTGGTCTCCGGGTCAAACGTGCAACCCTGGCGATCACCGACCTGATTGGTGGGCTGGATGACCTCGGAAGCTAACTTGCCGGCTTCTTCTATAACCGCTGAAATCAGATCGGGTGTCGCGTCTTCGTACTTCTCAAGTTCGTGAAGCTTGTCGACTCCCAGAACATCGAACAGCAAAAAGCGAAGGTCATTTGCGGGTGCTTGATACTGCATGAACTCTCTCCTGTTTTCTTGTCATCTTCATCAGTTTTTGTAAACGCCTTGTCGTTGAATTACTGATACTTGCGCAAGGGGTTTTAATTCATACGTTTGTTTGAAATTTATAGGTCAATGTTGGCAGGCCAAAAGCATTGGTTTTTCGTATGACTTCGCGCGAATTGATTAATCCAACTGGAGTTTGCATTTATGGCAACCCTGATAGCAGGCATAAGCGGTGCCATTGGCGGGGCCCTGGCAGAGCGTCACCTGCAGGATCCGAAGGCCGTGGTGGTCGGGTTATGCCGGGCACCGGAGCAGGTGCCCGACAAACTGCGGGATCATTCCCGTGTGCATTTGTTCCCCTGGACAGCCGGGGAAGAAGGATTTTCGCCTGGAGATCACTTTGCGGAAGTGATAATGGCCAACGGTGGCCTGGATACGCTGATTTACGCGGCCGGCCTGCTGCATGATGACGCCCAGTTTCCGGAAAAAAGGCTGGAGGATGTTCAGGCAGAGGCGATGACCAGGGCCTTTCAGGTTAATAGCCTTGGCTTTGCCCTGTTGGTCCGTGAATTGATGCCCTGGCTGCGGGGCCGGCATCTGAAACGGGTGGCGGCGGTGTCGGCGAAGGTGGGGTCCATATCGGACAACCATCTGGGTGGTTGGTACGCCTATCGCTGCTCAAAGGCGGCGTTGAACATGACGGTGAAAAACCTGTCGGTTGAGCTGCCCCGGCGCTTCTCGCCCATAGCCTGCGTGGCGTTGCATCCGGGTACCACCCGCTCGGAATTGAGCGAGCCATTCAGCCAGTCTTTGGCAAGGCTCACGGTTCACGAGCCGGAAGACACCGCTGAGAACCTGTACACGGTACTTTCGGGGCTTACAGAGGCCGACAACGGGCGGTTTATCAATTGGGATGGCAGCGATCTGCCCTGGTAAGGTTTCCGGCTGCAGGGGATGTGCCTGCAGCCGGAGGGATCGTCACCGGATAAACGGATTGAGTAGCCGGGTGAAGGTGCCTGTGAGTTTCAGCGGTGCGCTGAGCACTGACAGCGTAATGCAGTCTTCATTGCCGACGGCCACCGGGCGGTGTTCATCGTGATGGTCCAGTTCCACGAAATCCCACTGGTTGAATACACCGTTCACGTCGCTGAATGCACCCTGCAGGATGATCGTGGTTTCGTCACCTTTGTGGGTGTGGGCCGGGGCTTTGCCGCCGGCAACCAGTTTTTGCAGCACAACCCGTTCGCCGTTCTCGGCAAACTTGTCGCTGATGTCCAGCACGCTGACGTCACCCAGTTGGCGTTTCCATGGCAAGTCGTTGATGTCCTGCCCCAACAGTTTCTGCAGGGGGCTGATCCGGGGAGCGTCAGCGACCGGTGAGGTGTCCTCCGGGGCGGAATCAATACGCGCCATCAGCTGCTCAAAGCTGGTGTCTGAAACCGAGACCTTGGGCTGTTGGTCCATCATCACCGCACCCAGGCTGTCGAGACTGTCGACCCGGCTACGGCATTCCGGACACTGCTCAAGGTGCAGCCGGATGCACAGGGCGCGAGCTTCACTCAGGTTGCCGGCGCTGTATTCCATCAAGCTAAGACTGTCGGGATGATGACGTGTCATGCGTTTTGATCCTGCAAAATCACTCGTAATTTATTCAATGCCAGGCGGACCCGGCTTTTCACTGTGCCGAGTGGAATGCCCAGCTCGTCTGCAACCATCTGGTGTGATTTGTGTTCCATGTAAACCTTGGCAATGACGGTAATCTGCTCCTCCGGAAGATGGCTCAGAGATTCGCGGATGCGTCGCTCGGACATCAGTCGGTGCAGGGATGTCACCGGTTCGTCTTCATTTTCCCCGGGAATCTGCCAGAGGTCTTCGGTCTCCACGACCATTTCCGCACTGCGGCGCTGTAACTTTCGCAGCATGTCGATTCGCTGGTTACGGGCAATGGTGAATATCCAGGTGGATGCCGCAGCTTTGCGCCAGTCGTACAGGCAGGAACGGCGCCAGATGGAAATAAACACCTCCTGAACCAGCTCTTCGGCGTGATTGGCGATTCCGTTGGAGATCGCGTAATACTTTATCTGCGGGGCAAAATGCTCGAACAGGGCATGGTAAGCCGCCCGATCCTGATGTTTGCCTACCTTTTCCAGCAATGCACCCCATGGGTCTTTTCGACCTTCGGCTTTTGCTGGTTTCTGATCCAGTGTTGTCACCGGACGCTCCTTGACGGTCGCGTGTGTTGAGCGTGTTATGGCAATCATTTTATGCACTCATCGCAGATTTGTCAGTGAAGGGATTTACGCCCCGTTGCAATAAGTGGATTGCCTCTGCGTATAAAAAAAACAGACAAATTTTTCGGTTTTGTTGGTGAACCTCATTCTTCGAGGTAAGTGTAGCCCTCCAGTCCGTCGGCCAGTTCGCCCAATAATTGCTGCTGCAGCGTTAAGTCCAGCCCACTGAGGGCAAGGCTGTCCCGATAGGACTCAATCAGTGTTGCCGCATCAAAGTTCACGTAGCGCAGCACCCTGGCCACGGTGTCGCCGTTAACGGTTTCTGTGACATCGTACTGCCCGGTAGCATTCAGCCGCACATCAACCGAATGAGTATCCCCGAACAGGTTGTGCATGTCACCGAGGATTTCCTGATAGGCGCCGGTCATGAAAAAGCCCATCAGCAGCGGCTCGTCAGGATGTTCCTCCGGTAATGGCAGGGTGGTTTCAATGCCCTGGCCATCCACGTAGTGATCAATCCGGCCGTCGGAATCACAGGTAATGTCCTGGATGACGGCCCGGCGATTCATGGGGCGATTGAGGCCTCTGACCGGCATGACCGGGAAAATCTGGTCAATGCCCCAGACATCCGGGAGTGATTGGAACAGGGAGAAATTGACGAACAGCTTTTCTGCGAGTTTTTCGTTCAGCTCGTCAATCATTTCCCGATGCACCCGGTTGCTGCCGTCCAGGCGACTGCGCAGCAGGCGGCAGCAACCGGTATACAGGTTCTCTGCCTGTGCCCGATTGGCCAACGACAGAAGCCCATGGGCAAACTGGGCATGAACATCGGCCATGGCGTGGGCCAGGTCGTGGTAAATCTCGGCGAGTGACCGGGGTGATTGCCTGTCGCGCAGGCTGTCCAGATCGCGCCATAAGTCCTGTAGGGGTGCCGGTGCATCGGCAGCCGGCGGTTCCGGTTCCCGGTAATCGGGGGGTTCCCGGTCGATCACATTAGTGACCAGAACTGAGTGGTGGGCGGTCAGTGCCCGGCCGGATTCGCTGATCAGGTCCGGGTGTGGAATGCCCTGGCGATCGCATTCAGCCTGCAGCACATGTACTACGTTGTAGGCGTATTCCGCCATGCTGTAGTTCATTGAGCAACTGCTGCGCGAGCGTGTGCCTTCGTAGTCCACGCCCAGGCCACCGCCGATATCCACGGTTCCGATGGGAGCGCCGAGTTGCCGCAATTCGGTGTAGAATCGGGCGCACTCCCGCAATCCGGTCTGGATATCGCGGATATTGGCTATCTGCGAGCCCAGATGGAAATGCAGCAACTGCAATGAGTCCAGCGAATTGCTGCGTCTGAGTGTATCGACCACATCCAGTACCTGGCTGGCGGAGAGCCCGAATTTGGATTTTTCACCGCCCGTGTTCTGCCAGTTGCCCTTGCCAATGGTCGCCAGCCGGGCGCGTACACCAATCAGCGGGGAGACTCCGAGTTTTTCGGCCTCTTCCAGAATCAGTGGCAGCTCGGACTGCTTTTCCACCACGATAAACACCCGATAACCCAGCTTCAGGCCGATCAGCGCCAGGCGGATGTATTCACGGTCTTTGTAGCCATTACAGACAATCACCGAGCCGGGCTTTCCGGTCAGGGCCAGCACCACCATCAGCTCGGGCTTGCTACCGGCTTCCAGACCAATCTGGCCGGCCGACGCCGCCGGTTCAGCAGCCAGGAGCTCTTCCACCACTCGTCGCTGCTGGTTGACCTTGATGGGATAAACTGCCGTGTACCTGCCCTGATACCCCTGCTCGCCGGTGACCCGGTTAAACGCATTGCAGAGCTGGTTAACGCGGTCATGCAGGATATCGGTAAACCGGATCAGCACAGGCAGGGCAATGCCCGAGTCGGTGAGGGTCTGCGTGAGTTCCGGCAGGTTGATGTGGGCGCCGGTACGGCCGCGATCGGGGCGAATTTCCACTTCGCCTTCGGTGTTGACGGAGACATAGCCGTCGCTCCAGTGGGCAATGTTATAAACCTGATGGGCTGCGGAGTCGGGCATGGTTGCTATCCTGTCAGTAAACCGGGGCGCCGGCCGGGCGGTGATTGGCTGCATTGTAGGAGTTGGCCGGTGGCCCTACAATACGCCGCCGGCAAACAGCCCGGCGTAGCTGCAATGGCACACAGTGAGAGGCAGACATGACAGCATTGAATGAAGGTTGGTTTACCGAGGTATTCCAGGATCAGGGCACCGCGTTTTCCCTGCAGGTGAAGGGTAAGCTCCATGAAGAGCAGACGCCATTTCAGAAACTTGAAATTTATGAAACCGAAACCTTCGGCAACCTGATGGTGCTCGATGGCTGCGTAATGCTGACCTCCCGGGACAACTTTCTCTATCACGAGATGATGACGCATCCGGCTCTGTTTACCCACAAGAATCCCCGGAAGGTGGTGATTGTTGGCGGCGGCGACTGCGGTACCTTGAAGGAAGTGCTCAAGCACCCGGACGTTGAAGAGGCCTGGCAGGTGGAAATCGACGAGCGGGTTACCCGCATGTCGGAAAAGTATTTCCCGGAACTGTGTGAAAGTAACACTGACCCGCGCGCGAATTTTTTCTTTGGTGACGGCATTCAGTGGATGCGGGACGTGGAGCCAGGCAGTGTCGATGTCATTATTATCGACAGCACCGACCCGGTCGGCCCGGCAGAAGGGTTGTTCGCGCTGGATTTTTACCGGGATGCCATGGCTGCATTGAGAGAGGGAGGCATCATCGTGCAGCAAAGTGAGTCACCGCTCCTGCACACCAATACCATCATCAGGGACATTCATAACGACATGCGCAAGGCTGGTCTGGCTCATGTGCAGACCCTGCCATTTCCACAGCCGGTTTATCCGACTGGTTGGTGGAGCTGCACCATGGGCAGCAAGGAAAACCCACTTAAGTATTTCCGCGAGGAAGATGCCAGCGAGCGTCCTTTTGTTACCCGCTATTATAACCGCGGCGTTCATCAGGGGGCTCTGTCCATGCCTCAGTTCATGCTGGATGCACTGGAGGATGAAGTGCACCCGGAAGAAGGTTAAGGCCGGGACTTTAGTGACGCACACAAAAAAGGGGTGCCGGTACGGCACCCCTTTTTCTTTACCCTGTTGTCAGGGATTTACTTGCTGGAAACAAACTCCGGATAGGCTTCCATACCACACTCGGAAAGATCGACACCTTCGTATTCGTCTTCCTCGGAGACCCGAATGCCCATGACGGCTTTCAGGATGCCCCAGACGATCAGGCTGGCTACGAACACCCAGACGAAGATGGTCAGGGCGCCGATGATCTGGCCGCTGAAGCTTGCTCCCGGGTTGGTGATCGGCACCAGCAGCAGGCCGAGCAGACCACAGACACCGTGAGCGGAGATGGCACCCACCGGATCGTCAATGCGCAGCTTGTCCAGGGTCACGATGCTCAGTACCACCAGAAGGCCACCCAGGCCGCCCCAGATAGTAGCTGTCAGCGCGCTCGGTGTGGAAGGCTCGGCAGTGATCACTACCAGACCGGCAATCGCGCCGTTGAGCAGCATGGTCAGGTCAGCCTTGCCGAACATGGCGCGGGCGGTAATCAGGGCAGCAACGGCACCACCGGCGGCGGCTGCGTTGGTGTTCAGGAACACCATGGCTACCGAGTTGGCGCTGGCGACATCGCCCAGTTTCAGGACCGAGCCGCCGTTAAAGCCGAACCAGCCCATCCACAGGATAAAGGTACCCAGTGCCGCCAGCGGCATGTTCGCACCCGGGAAAGCCCGGATTTCGCCGTCCTTACCGTACTTGCCTTTACGCGGGCCAAGCAGAAGCACACCCGCAAGCGCAGCTGCAGCACCGGCCATGTGAACAATGCCGGAACCGGCGAAGTCGCTGAAGCCCAGGTCGCCCAGGCTATACATGCCGAAGACATCGACACCGCCCCATGTCCAGGCGCCTTCCAGTGGGTAGATGAAACCGGTCATGAACACTGCGAAGATCAGGAAAGACCACAGTTTCATGCGCTCGGCTACGGCACCAGAAACGATGGACATGGCAGTGGCAACAAACACTACCTGGAAGAAGAAGTCTGCAGCACCGGAGTAGATAGAGCCACCCTCGAAGCCACCATCACGGCTGGCGAAGTCGCCCAGAATGCCTTCAACATTGATACCGGCAATGTCGGAGAGGAAGTAGCTGCCGCCGTACATGATGGCGTAACCGCACACCAGGTACATGATGCAGGAGATGGCAAACAGTGCCACGTTTTTGGTGAGAATTTCAGTGGTGTTTTTGGACCGCACCAGACCGGACTCGAGCATGGCAAAGCCTGCTGCCATCCACATCACTAATGCGCCGCACACCAGAAAATAAAACGTATCTATAGCGTACTGCAGGTGAAAAAGATTGCTTTCCATGGGAAGCCCTCCGCACAAGGCTCGTCAAGTCAGAAGTTTTTTTGCGTTGGCTGAAAGTCGCGTGGTCTGGTGTCAGACCGCTTCTTCGCCGGTTTCGCCAGTCCGGATCCGGATGGCCTGTGCCAGTTCGGTCACAAAGATCTTGCCGTCACCAATCTTGCCGGTGTTGGCTGCTTTGGTGATGGCTTCGATGACCTGGTCCAGCAGATCGTCGCCAATGGCGATTTCCACTTTTACTTTGGGAAGGAAGTCCACCACGTATTCCGCGCCACGATAGAGCTCGGTGTGGCCTTTTTGCCGACCGAAGCCTTTGACTTCAGTTACGGTAACGCCTTGCACGCCAATCTCGGATAGTGCCTCACGGACATCATCCAACTTGAAAGGCTTGATAATCGATGTCACAAGTTTCATTGCTGTCTCCTTAATAAAGCCGTCCCAACAGGTGGGCCCGTCGGCCAGTCGTTGAGTTCGGGATGCTGCCACCTCGCACATCAATTGTGCGGATTGCGTACGTAGGCTTTAGCATCGGGTATGCCAACGCAAAAAAATTCTTTTAATACAGTTGGTTGTGTTTTTGCGGTTCCATTTTAGCGCAGTTGTGCGCACCAATGTGGGGCGTTGCCCCGGCTATTGCCGTAAAACAGGGCGACTGTTTCCGGTAACCCGGCCATTGTAAGGCCGGCCGTGCACAGTATGGCAGGGGCAGCGGTGTGATACACTCTCCGGAATAAGGGTTGTCAGTATCCCCAATCGTCTGATAACGATAGAATTCCGACCAGAACCATCAAGCAGAGGTGCGTAATGAAGGGGCCACAGGATATTTTTGCCCAGCTGCAGGGCCAGTTCGGACAGTTTGTACCCGATATGGCCCGCGCCGCCCGGGATGATTTTGAAACTCAGGTTCGGGCCAGCGTTATGGCGGTCATGTCCCGTCTGGAACTGGTCACCCGGGAAGAGTTTGATGCCCAGCAGGCCGTTCTCGAGAAAACCCGGGAAAAAGTTGAAGCGCTGGAGCAACGTGTGGCGGAACTGGAAAAAACAGGCCAGTCCTGATCTGTTGATAAAAGCCGGGCACAGGAATCGTGCCCGGCAATCTTTACTTTTTACCATGGAAGGTTGTCATGCTCGCCATTGTCCACTCCCGGGCCAGCATCGGGGTCAGTGCCCCTGCGGTCACCATTGAAGTTCATCTGTCGGGTGGTTTGCCTGCATTGTCTATCGTGGGGCTACCGGAGACCGGCGTCCGGGAAAGCAAAGACCGGGTGCGTAGCGCCCTGTTGAATGCCGGTTTCGAATTCCCCGCCCGCCGGATTACCATCAACATGGCGCCTGCAGACCTTCCCAAGGAAGGCGGACGCTTTGATTTACCCATTGCACTGGGCATTCTGGCCGCCTCCGGCCAGATCCCTGCCGAATCCCTGAACGACATTGAATGCATTGGTGAGTTGTCCCTGGATGGCGCCCTGCGCTCATTAAAAGGCGTATTGCCCGCAGTGCTGGCGGCCCGGGAGGCGGGCCGGTCGTTGCTGCTGCCCCAGGAGAATGCAGAGGAGGCAGCACTGGCGAGCAACAACGATGTGCTTGCTGCCAGTCACTTGCTGACAGTGTGCGAGCATTTGTCCGGGCGGGCAAAACTGGTGCCGGTGGCCAGAGCGGAAGATCAGGGGCCGACTGAAACGGGCGTTCCGATGCCCGATCTGGCCGATGTCCGTGGCCAGCAGGTGCCACGCAGAGCGCTGGAGGTGGCAGCGGCTGGTGGCCATAATCTGCTTTTCTTTGGCCCTCCAGGAACCGGCAAGAGCATGCTCGCCAGCCGGCTGCCGGGCATTCTGCCCGGTCTGGACGACTCAGCCGCCATGGAAGTGGCCAGCGTGCATTCCGTTGCCGGGCGTCCGGTTCAGGCCGGTGGCTGGCGCCAGCCACCGTTCCGGGCCCCTCACCATACGGCTTCTGCAGTGGCACTGGTGGGTGGAGGCAGCAGTCCGCGGCCCGGTGAAATTTCACTGGCGCATCGTGGCGTGCTGTTTCTGGATGAATTGCCGGAGTTTGAACGGCGAGTGCTGGAAGTGCTGCGAGAACCCATGGAGAGCGGCGAAATTGTGATTAGTCGGGCCGCCCGGCAGGTGACGTTCCCGGCCCGCTTTCAGGTGGTGGCTGCCATGAATCCGTGCCCCTGTGGTTACAGCGGCCATCCGAACATAGAGTGTCAGTGTACGGCCACGCAGGTTATGCGGTATCGCTCAAAAATTTCCGGGCCATTGCTGGACCGGTTTGATCTGCATGTGGAAGTGCCGGTTCAGACCGGCGACGTTTTGTTGGCCACTGGTGAGCAGGGCGAAAGCAGTGCCAGTGTGAGTGAGCGGGTGCTGCGGGCGAGAGCGGCACAGAATCGGCGTGGTGCGCTTAATGCCGCCCTTGCCGGCAAAGAACTCGACCGTGCCTGTGCGCTGGATGCTGACAGCCAGCGCCTGCTGTCTTCAGCCATGGAGAGGCTGGGCTTGTCTGCCCGCGCCCTGCACCGGATCTTGCGGGTGGCCCGCACCCTGGCGGACCTGGATGACCAGCCTGTTTTGCAGCGTAGCCATTTAATGGAAGCGCTGGGTTACCGGCAGCTCGACCGGCAACACGGGCAAAGTTCCGTGGTCTCCGCCTGATTGACCGGACTCTGTTAAACTGTCGGCAAATTTCAGAAACAAGATCCGCTTTGGCGGTTGAGGATGACAGATGACCGATCAGAGAGATAATCGAGATTCGTCCGGGGAAAGCCCGGTAACCACCCGCCGTGGTGTTCGCAGTTTTGTGCTGCGCCAGGGTCGTATGACCGAAGGCCAGAAGAAAGCTTATGACCGCCTCTGGCCAAAATACGGTTTGACCCGTGAAGACGGCATGATTGATCCGCGCCAGGTGTTTGGCCGCGATAACATGCTGAATCTGGAAATCGGCTTTGGCATGGGCCAATCGCTGGCGGACATGGCCGAAGCGGCACCGGAGCAGGACTTTATCGGTGTGGAAGTGCATCAGCCCGGTGTTGGTGCGCTGCTCAAGGACGTGGAGGAGCGCGGGCTCGAAAACGTCCGCATCTACAGCATTGATGCCAACGACGTGATCGACCTGTGCCTGCCGGAAGCTTGCCTGGACCGGGTCATGGTCTTCTTCCCGGATCCCTGGCCCAAGAAAAAACACCACAAACGCCGCTTGATACAGCCGGAGTTCGTTCAGCGTATTCGCCACAAGCTGCGTGTTGGTGGTGTGCTGCACCTGGCAACAGACTGGGAAAACTACGCTGAACACATGCTGGAAGTGATGAGCGAATCGGAAGGCTTCGCCAACACGCAGGAGCAGGGCGGTTATTCACCGCGCCCGGAGGATCGGCCGAGTACCAAGTTCGAAAAGCGTGGAGAAAACCTGGGCCACGGGGTCTGGGACTTGCTGTTCTACCGCACCAACTGATCCCCGTGCCTGCCGGCAAACTGAACAGTTTTGGTGGTCTGATCAGCTCAGGTTGAATGGCCAAGCGGATGCCGGCGGGCTGCGCGGATAATCACCAGCCCTGCCACACCCAGCACAAACCCGGTATATTTTAATAATGCCAGTATGGCCGCGGCCAGGCTAAGGCTATCGGTGGCCGGGCTGAAGTTGTTCAGCAACACAATGTTTTCAATGACATCACTCAGTCCGGCGATAATAAACAGTGCCCGCACGCCTCTGGCGATCATTCGCTCGCGAACGCCAGGCCTGTCCCGGGTGAAGTGCCGGGTAAGCTGAAGCAGGGCTGCCAGATAGGTGATGACGAACAGGAAGTCCAGCCACAGGGCCAGTTTTGCCAGTGGCAGGTTGTCGCTGCGCCAGCTGCGAATAATGGCATGTGTCTGCTCGGCACTGCCGGCCAGTTGAAAGCTGATCATGCCCTGCGGAGCGGCTGATGTCTGCAGGGGCTGATTGACGACCACCATGGCTATCAGCAATACGACGGCCATTGCCATGGATATCTTCATGGACAGGCGCATTGGCAGGTTTGGCAGCCATGTCGGGCGCGGATGGTCCTTCACAGAAATTGCTCCAGAAGACTGTTCAGATAGCGCTGACCCTGTTCGGTGGCCTGAATTCGTTCTTGGGCCAGCAGTCCTTTTTTTCTCAGGTCTTCAAGTTTTACCGCAACTGACGATAGCGGTAAACCGGTTCGTTCACAATACACCGGTTCCCCCACCCCCTGTTTCAGGCGCAGAGCATTCATCATGAACTCCAGAGGGCGATCTTCCGGCTCGATGGCTTCGTGGCCAGCGGTGCGGGAACCGATACGGTTCAGGTATGCCTCGGGCTGCCGGGTTTTCCAGTAACGCAGTATGCGCCCGTCTGCCAGGCTGGCCTTGCCATGGGCTCCCGCTCCCATGGCCAGATAGTCGCCGAAGGTCCAGTAATTCAGATTGTGGCGGCTTTCCCGCCCGGGCTGGCTCCAGGCCGAAACTTCGTAATCTTCAAAACCATTGTCGTGCAGGTATCGCGAACCGGCCCGGACAATGTCCCAGAGCTTGTCGTCGTCCGGCAGATCGGGCGGGCGCGAAAAGAACTCGGTGTTCGGTTCGATGGTGAGCTGATACCAGGACAGATGTGTGGGTTGATGGGACAGTGCGATTTTCAGGTCAGACAGCGCCTGTTCGACAGTCTGGCCCGGCAGGCCGTGCATCAGGTCAATGTTGAAGTTATCGAAACCGGCAGCCCGGGCAGCACCGATTGCTTTCTCTGCCGCGTCCCGGTCATGGATACGCCCCAGTACCTGCAGATGTTCAGGGTTGAAGCTCTGAACGCCAATGGACAGCCGGTTAATGCCGGCCTGTCGGAACTGCTCGAAACGCCCGGCTTCGAGGGTGCCTGGGTTGGCTTCCAGGGTGATTTCGGCGCCAGGACTGAACGTCAGCCGCTGGCGCAGCTGTTCAAACAGTTTCTGATAGAAGCCCCCGCTCATCAGTGACGGTGTGCCGCCACCAATAAACACGCTTTCGATGGGCCGTTCCCGAACCAGTGCCAGATCCTGGTCGAGATCTTCCAGCATGGCAGCCAGGTAGGCGTCTTCCGGGATTTCACCTCGAATAGCGTGGGAATTGAAGTCGCAGTAGGGGCATTTGCGCACGCACCAGGGCACGTGAATATACAGCGAGAGAGGGGGAGAAACCGCCGCCGGTGGGCAGGCGGTTATTGTGTCACCAGATTCAGGCATCGGCCTTCAGCTGTTCCAGAAGGCTGGCCAGAGCCCGGCCCCGATGGCTGATGCGGCCTTTCTGTTCACGGCTCAGTTCGGCGGAGCTGCAATCGTATTCCGGCGTCAGAAACACCGGGTCGTAACCAAACCCGCCTTCGCCCCGGGTCTCGGTAAGAATGCGGCCGGGCCAGCGGCCGTGGCAGATGATGGGTGTCGGGTCGTCGGCATGGCGCAGATACACCAGCACACAGTGGAACTGGGCGCCTCGCTCTGCGTCAGGTACGTCTTTCATCGCCGCCAGGAGGGCCTGAACATTGTCAGCATCGGTCGCATCCGGGCCGGCGTAGCGGGCCGAGCGCACCCCGGGCTGGCCATTCAGCGCGTCCACGGCTAGGCCGCTGTCATCGGCCAGCGCCGGCAGTCCGGTTTCCCGGGCCGCGTGGCGGGCCTTGAGAATGGCGTTTTCCACAAACGTGACCGCCGGCTCCTCGGCTTCGGAAACGCCCAGCTCACCCTGGGACACGGGCTGCAGCCCGAGAGGCGCAAGCAGATCGTTCAGTTCAGCGATCTTGCCGGGGTTGTTGCTGGCGATTACAAGTTTCTGGGTCATGGCATTAGTCATTGAACAGCGTGTGAGAAAAACGGACGAGCAGATCTTTGTCATGCCCCGACGGCCGTGCGGTAATGTTGAAGGTCATCAGGTCGCCAGTCTGGTACTGGTATTGAGCGATGAAGTACACAGCATCCCCTTCCTTGATCCGGCGGAAGGCCAGGAATTTTACCTGTTGAATGTCGTTGGCTACTTTGCCTTCCACCTGACCGCTGACAGGGGTGGGCTGGCCGTTTTCATCCTCCGTCATGATGGAGATGTTAACGATACCGATACCTTTGCTGCGCTGAAGGTCATTGGCCTGGGCCACTTCCGGCGACAGGAAGGTGCTGGGGAAAACGCTCCAGTGCACCTGGTATTCACCAAAATCTTTCTGCCCGGCATGGGCCTGAAGACTGATCAGTAATCCGGCGACAGCGACCACAAAAGCGGTTTTCAGATGCGTAATCATCATTAATTCTCCCGTGTAATTCGATAGATGGCAATTTCCCCGAGCAGGTTCGGCCAGGCCCTGGCAAGCCAGCTGTTCTGATGCTGGCCGTCCACCACTCGGCGCGTTTTGATGCGAATACCTTTTTGTCGACACAGCGCCTCAAAATCCTTGAACGTGCATAGCCGGATATTCGGGGTGTTGTACCATTTATACGGCAATGCACTGGATTCGGGCATACGGCCACTGAAGGTTAGCCCCCAGCGCAGGCGCCAGTGCGCAAAATTGGGAAAGGTGACGATGCCTTCCCGGCCTACCCTGAGCATTTCTTCGATGACTCTGTCCGGTCGGCGTACCGCCTGTAATGCCTGGGTCATCAATACGACATCAAACATGCCGTCGTCGAAGTTGTCGAGGCCCTGGGTGTCCAGGTTCTGTTCGATCACGCTCACCCCGCGGCCCATGCAGGTGGTGATGTGGTCCGGATTGATTTCCAGACCAAAGCCGGTGGCGCTGCGCTCACGCTGCAGGAAGTTGAGCAGGGTACCATCGCCACAACCCAGATCGAGTACATGCTGGCCGGCACCAACCCACTGCTGAATGATTTCCAGATCTGGTCTCATGCGCCGGCCTCCCGTGCTACCCGGTCCATGTACGCGGTAAAGATGTCGGTGTATCTGGGCGTGGGGATCAGAAAGGCATCGTGCCCCCAGGGTGCATCAATCTCAGCGTAGCTGACTTTTTTGCGGGCCGAGATCATGGCGTTGACCATTTCTTCCGAGCGGGCCGGGGAAAAGCGCCAGTCGGTACTGAATGAAAGCACCAGAAATTCACATTGTGCCGGCGCCAGTGCTTCGGCCAGGTCGCCACCGGACTCCCAGGCCGGATCAAAGTAATCCAGTGCCCGTGTCATCAGCAGATAGGTGTTGGCATCAAAGCTTTCAGAAAAACGTTCGCCCTGATAGCGCAGATAGCTTTCAACCTGGAATTCTGCCCCGAATCCGAATTTGTAGGCTTCGTCCCGCAGCTCCCGGCCGAATTTTTCGCCCATGGAGGCATCAGACAGATAGGTGATGTGCCCGACCATGCGAGCCAGCATCAGGCCCCGGCGGGGAATGGCGTTGAAATCATAATAACGCCCGGCGTGAAACTCCTGATCGGACGTGATCGCCTGGCGGGCAACCTCATTGAAGGCGATATTCTGCGCGCTCAGTTTGGGCGTTGATGCAATAACAACGGCATGGCGTATCCGGTCCGGATAACTCAGGCTCCACTGCATCGCCTGCATTCCGCCCAGAGAGCCGCCGACGACGGCCGCCCATTGTTGAATGCCCAGCCGGTCGGCCAGTTTTGCCTGGCTTTGTACCCAGTCGGTCACGGTAATAACCGGGAAGTCCGGGCCGAAGGGTTTGCCCGTGGCCGGGTTGATAGACGCGGGGCCGGTGCTGCCGTGGCAGCCGCCCAGGTTGTTCACGCTGACCACAAAAAAACGGTTGGTGTCGATGGGCTTGCCGGGGCCAATACAGGTGTCCCACCAGCCGGGCTTGCGTTCGTCCATGGAGTGATACCCGGCGGCATGGTGGTGACCGCTCAGGGCATGACAGATCAATACTGCGTTACTGGCATCGCTGTTCAGGGTGCCGTAGGTTTCGACCACCAGTTCGTACTGGTCCAGCGTCTGGCCGCAGGCCAGCTCAATGGGTTGGTCGAAAAGCATGGTTTCCGGGCTGACAAGGCCCACGGAATCCGGGGGCAGGGAATCGGGCATGGGTGTGATGGCTTCCTGATCCGGTCCACGAATATCTGGCCACAGGCCTTCAGATTGCGCGAACGTGCGCGAGCCGGTCAGTTTAAAGCCGGCTGCCGGCCGCTGCAACCGGCGCCGGCGCCAGAACGGCGCTGACTACGAGAGGTTAACGACTTTTTGCTGCACCGTGCTGGGCGGTGGTTTGCGGATTTGCCGGCACATGGCATTGGTCATGGCCAGTTGCTGTTGCAGGTCGGCGATGGTTTTGTCCAGGCGATCCCGTTCGGCACGGCTGTTGCGATCGGCCTTCACCATATCCCGCAACCGACGGATCTGGTGTTCCAGTAACTGTTTTTGCTCAAGGGAGTACTGCATCACCGGCAGCAGTGCCTGTTGTGGCCAGCGCTGGACATCTTTCCGGGCCCGCTCGTGTAACCGGCGAGCCTCGCTGACCATGACATTGAAGAACCGGCGAACCAGCAGCGATTGTTCGGTCAACAGGTTCTTCGGGCTGATACGAAAGCGCCGGGCCTTTTTGCGCAGCTCCCGGACAGCGATCATATAACGACCCACCCGCAACGGAACAGATGCCAGGTGCTGGCTCCGGATGTCTTCGTTATAACGGCTGTAGATGCCTGCTGCCATTTTTTCGGCCAGGCGGGCTTCGGTCAGCAGATTGGCCATGTCGCTTTCCAGCAGTTCGAAAAGCAGCTCCATGGCGCGGTTCATGCCGGCAGTGGTCCAGCTTCTGGACATCATCTTCCGAACCTTGTCAGCGTGGGCATCGAATCGCTCTTCACTGACGATGTTGGCCAGCATTTTTCCCTGAGAGTCCATCAGGCGCCGGGATGAACGCAGGGTGATGAGTTTCTTGTGGTAGAACTCGTAATCTTTCTGGGCCCGCCCGGCGAGCCGTCGCAAGGCAGCTTTGTCGGTGGTGTCTCCGGTACAGGCCTGGCGTTCCTCTTCCAGGCCTGCCAGGCGGGCCTGCAGGTTCGCCTGGCTGTTCTGCAGCATGCCCAGCAAGTCGCTGATCAGATTCTGGGTGATCAGCTCTTCCTTGTAGGTGAGGATGCGGTGGACGATCAGGTTTTCCAGTTGGTCCAGGTTTGAGCGAGCAAACAGTTCCTCGTTATGGCGAACCCGTGCCAGCAGCCCCTGTTTGGCTGACAGCGGAATAACGTCTCGTTGGCGAATGCCCAGATGGTCGGCGGTAATGCCCCGGACCTTTTCAATGGATGCCTGGGTGTGGTTCTCGCCCTGAAGATCGTCCCAGAGTACATCGATCTTGTTAAGCACTGCGAAACGGCCGGCCCGGTGGTCGGCATCACGGGTGTCGATATGCTCGTTCCACAGGGCCATATCACTGGCTGTGACGCCGGTGTCGGCACTGAGGATGAAAATGACGGCATGGGCCCGGGGCAACATGCTGTAGGTCAATTCAGGTTCAGAGCCAAGGGCGTTAAGGCCCGGGGTGTCGAGAATGCGCAGGCCCTGCTCGAACAGTGGGTGCCGTATGCTGATCAGACCGTGACGCCATGCCGGAATCAGCACCTGGCCCGGATTTGCCCGGTCGTGATCAAGCATGGCTTCGTTGAAACCCAGCTCCCGGGCATGTTCGGGGCTCACGCTTTTGGTGCGGGCGACTTCCGCCAGTACTTCGCGCATAACGTCCGGATGTTGTTCCTCAAGCTCGAAGCGTTGCCAGCGTTCCGGCTGTTTGCGCAGTTGCTGCAGGGAGAGGTCGCCGGTACGGGTCTCAATGGGCAGCAGGCTCAGGTAGTTTTCGCCGCTGGCGCGGTCGAAAAACAGTTCCGTGGGGCACATGGTGGTGCGGCCCGCTTCGGAAGGCAGCATGCGCTGGCCAAACCCGGAAAAGAACAGCGCGTTGATCAGCTCTGTCTTGCCGCGGGAGTACTCACCGACAAAGGCAATGGTCAGTTCGTCCTCAAGGAGCAGCTCCACGCCACTGCGGATGCGCTCCCCGATATCGTCCGAGAACAGGTCGTTGTTCTGCAACCATAACTGATAGTGGCCCATCTGCCGGATCAGATCCTTCTTCCAGAGATGGTAGGCTTCAACCTGCCGAGACAGTGTTCCCTGCTGTTTCATCGGACGTTCCTTCTTTTTACATGCCTAACCCGATAGAGCCCAGGCCGGCGGCCACTTTCATGTGATCGATAACCACCGAGATCACGTTCAGGATCAGAAAAACGATAATGGGCGAGAGATCCAGCCCGCCCATTGAAGGCATTACCTTGCGCACCGGGCTCATGACCGGCTCAGTCAGTTGCGCCACCAGTTGAATGGCCGGATGTCCGCTCTGGGGTGCAATCCAGCTGACCACCACCACGGCAATGACAGACCAGAAGTAAATCTTCACGATCAACCCAAGTACGTTCAACACTGCCCATACCAGCAGTGTGAGCGGGTTCATGGAAGGAATGCCGCCATTAAGCGCAATCAGGATCAGGAAGAAGGTAATGGCCTGGATAATGACCGCCAGCACCAGCGAGGCGCCATCAATGCCGCCCCAGCCGGGAATAACCTTCCGCAGAGGGCGCAGTGGCGGGTTGGTGGCTTTGACCACGAACTGGGTGATGGGGTTGTAGAAGTCTGCTCGCGCCAGTTGCAGCAGAAAGCGCAACAACACCACCGTCATGTAGAAGGTGGACGCAATGGCCAGGATGGTAATGACAATGTCTGCCAGCATTTAGCGATGTCTCCGTTAACGGTTACTGTTTGTCGGCCAGTTCTTTGGACATTTCCTGCGAACGCTCGAAAGCTGCGCCATAGGCTTTTTTCACCAGTTCCCGCAGGCCGCCATCTTCAAACGTATGAATGGCCTGTTCGGTGGTGCCGCCGGGTGACATCACGTTGCGCTTGAGTTGAGCCGGGTCATGCTCGCTACGCCCGGCCATCTCGGCGGCGCCGGCCATGGTCTGGATAGCCAGTGCGCGAGCGGTATCGGTTTCAATGCCGGCTTCGGTGGCCGCTGATTCCAGTGCTTCGAGCATCAGGAAGAAATACGCCGGACCACTGCCTGAAAGCGCCGTTACAGCATGTAGCAGATTTTCATCCTTCACCCAGAGGGCAGAGCCGATGCTTTCGAAAACCGATTGCACCATTTTCTTCTGTTTGTCTTTCACCTGGCTGTTGGCAAACAGGCCCGCCGCGCCTTTGCCCACCAGAGACGGCGTATTAGGCATCACGCGAACCAGCGGCATGCCACCGCCGAGCCATTCGTCCAGAGTGTCCGAGGTCAGGCCGGCGGCAATGGACACCATCAATGGCCGGGTGTTCTGCACCAAGGGCGCGATGTCGCGGCAGACGTCCGCCATGACCTGCGGCTTCACCGCCAGGATGACGATGTCCGCCTGCTCGGCACAGTAACGGTTGTCGGTGGTGACGCTGATGCCAAAGCGCTTGCGTAGTGACTGCAGGTGATTGTCGTCAGGGGCGCTGACCCAGATATCACCGGCCTGGAAGCCGCTGTCCAGCATGCCGCCAATGATGGCGCTGGCCATGTTGCCAGCGCCGATAAAAGAGATGGTGGGTGATGTACTCAAGGTTCACTCCTGAGCTTGGTCAGTTAATGGGTTATCCCGGCATCATAGCAGGAACCGGCGTGTTCAGCCTTGTGCCTGTTTGAGCGGGCGGGCACCAAACAATGCGGTGCCTACGCGCACCCAGGTGGCGCCTTCGGCGATGGCCAGTTCCATATCCCCGGACATGCCCATGGAAAGGGTGTCCAGTGGCCCGGCTTCCGGGTATTTCCGTTTCAGATCGTTCAGCGTGCCTGCCAGCTTTCGAAAGCTGAGCCTGAGGTCTGCCTCTGGCTGGTCGGGATCGGGAATCGCCATCAATCCTCGCAATTTGAGATTGGGCAGCTCACCGACGGCCGAGACCAGTTCCGGAAGGTCTGCCAGTGTGCATCCGGATTTGGACGCTTCGTTATTGATGTTCACCTGCAAGCAGATGTTCAGTGCCGGCTGGTCGGCGGGCCGCTGCTCGCTCAGCCTGCGGGCAATTTTCAGGCGATCCACGCTGTGCACCCAGTCAAATGCTTCAGCAATCTGCCGGGTCTTGTTGGACTGTATGGGCCCGATAAAATGCCATTCCAGATCGGGAAGATCCTGTGATGCCTCAATCTTGTCGAGTGCTTCTTGCAGGTAGTTTTCACCAAAGGCCATCTGCCCCGCCTCGGCAGCAGCGCGAAGCGCTTCCGGCGGGCGAGTCTTGCTGACTGCCAACAAGCGCACACTGCCGGGCGCCCGGCCCGCCTGCAGTGTTGCTTTTTGTATGCGTCGGGTTACGCTCCCGATGTTGTCTGCTATGCTGCTCATACTGTGAGTTTGCCGCTTCTCGACCAAAAGAAAAAGCCCTCCGAGGAAACCTATGGATATTACTGAACTGCTTGCCTTTTCGGCCAAACAGGGCGCATCGGATTTGCACCTGTCTGCCGGTTTGCCACCGATGATTCGTGTTGATGGCGACGTTCGCCGTATCAACCTTCCGCCCATGGAGCACAAAGAAGTGCACGGGCTGATCTACGACATCATGAACGACAAGCAGCGCAAGGATTACGAAGAGTTTCTGGAAACCGACTTTTCGTTCCAGGTGCCCGGTGTGGCCCGCTTCCGTGTTAACGCCTTTAACCAGAATCGCGGCGCCGGCGCGGTGTTCCGTACCATCCCCTCGAAAGTGCTTACCATGGATGATCTGGGCATGGGCCAGGTTTTCAAGGACATTTGCGCGGTGCCCCGTGGCCTGGTACTGGTAACCGGCCCCACCGGCTCCGGTAAGTCCACCACCCTGGCGGCAATGATCGATTACCTGAACGACAGCCGTTACGAGCACGTGCTGACCATCGAAGACCCCATCGAATTCGTACACGACTCAAAAAAGTGTCTGGTGAACCAGCGGGAAGTACACCGTGACACCCTCGGCTTTAACGAAGCCCTGCGCTCGGCCCTGCGGGAAGACCCGGACATCATCCTGGTGGGCGAATTGCGGGATCTGGAAACCATCCGCCTGGCGCTGACCGCCGCCGAAACCGGCCACCTGGTATTCGGCACCCTGCACACCACCTCCGCCGCCAAGACCATCGACCGGGTGGTGGATGTGTTTCCGGCTGAAGAAAAGTCCATGGTCCGTTCAATGCTGTCGGAATCCCTGCAGGCGGTTATCTCCCAGACACTGATGAAGAAGATGGGCGGCGGCCGTATCGCTGCCCACGAAATCATGCTGGGCACACCGGCCATCCGGAACCTGATCCGCGAAGACAAGATCGCCCAGATGTACTCGTCTATCCAGACCGGTGGTTCTCTGGGCATGCAGACCCTGGACCAGTGCCTGGAGCGCTTGTTGCAGAAAGGGCTTATTTCCCGCGAAGCGGCGAGGGCCAAAGCGAAGATGCCGGATAATTTTTAACTCGAAGCTGGCTCATTAGGAGGCCGGCTCGGACTTTGAGGGTGGGGCAGGGAGCGTTTCCCGGGACTGTCTGCAGCATGGATGCTGCAGTCAAGCGTACATGGATGTATTCACAGCGTGTCCCGGGAAACGCTCCCTGCTCCACCCCTGCACAAGAATGGTAGAGGCAGGAAAAATGGAATTCGAAAAACTGTTACGGCTGATGGTAGAGAAAGGCGGTTCGGACCTGTTTATCACCGCAGGTGTGCCGCCAAGCATGAAAGTGAACGGGAAAGTGCTGCCGGTCACGAAAAACGCCCTCACGCCGGAGCAGACCCGGGAGCTGGTATACGGCGCCATGAACGACAAACAGCGCGCCGACTTTGACGCCAGCCATGAGTGCAACTTCGCCATCAGTGCACGCGGTATTGGCCGTTTCCGGGTGAGTGCCTTCTTCCAGCGCAACCTGTGCGGCATGGTATTGCGGCGCATCGAAGTCAAAATTCCCAATGTCGATGAACTGTCCCTGCCGGAAATCATCAAAGAGCTGGCGATGACCAAGCGTGGCCTGATCATGTTCGTGGGCGCCACCGGTACCGGTAAGTCCACCTCGCTGGCGGCCATGCTCGGCCACCGCAACCGCAACAGCCGCGGCCACATC
>JAVLAV010000209.1:0-606 GCA_031580735.1 Marinobacter sp. | reverse complement strand
CCATGGCGGTCGTGCGTTCTCTCAGGCCATCCTTGGCCTTCGAAATTTTTCGGAGGCCAAGCCAACCAAACGCATCCGATATTTGAGTGTTATCGCTGACTGAGCTTCGGCTAATGAAATATGGCTGAACCTATACTTGGCTTCCTTCCTTGGGCAGGTCTATAGTTCCGTAAAGTAATACAGACTTTTCAGGAGTAGCCCCCTTGCCGAATCAATCCCCCGAAAAACGCCAATTTCATCGTATTGCGTTCGATGCTCTCTGTGAGCTGCATTGTGGCGAGACAGTGTGGCAGACCGAGGTTCTGGATATTTCGCTTAAAGGCGTTTTGATCAAGAAGCCGGAAGGCTGGCAGGCGCCGTTGAACGATCCTTGTGAGCTTGTGATTCACCTGGACGACCATGAAAGGGCGATTGTGATGTCCGTGGAGATGTGTCACGTGGAGGACAACCACCTGGGCTTCAAGTGCCGGTACATTGATCTGGACAGCGTGACTCACTTGAAACGGCTGGTGGAACTGAATCTGGGCGACCCCGCCATGTTGGAGCGGGAGTTTGCACATATGATTGATTAAGCCATCAATGAAAGCCGTCTGAGCGGTAACTGCA
>JAVLAV010000208.1:252-611 GCA_031580735.1 Marinobacter sp. | reverse complement strand
GTCCTGGCCGACCTGATCGGCACGCTCGCCGAAATCGACAATCCCGAGCAGTATCAGGGTGCGTCGGAACGGCCGGTCCGGATTCTGGTGGTGGATGATTCCAGCGTGGCCCGTAACCAGATCACCCGGACCCTGGAACAGATGGGGATGCAACCGATCGTTGGCAAAAACGGGCGTGAAGGATTGAAGTTATTAAAAGACATGCTTGGCTCTGAAGAGCTGATCGATGCCGTTATCTCGGATGTGGAAATGCCGGAAATGGATGGTTATACCCTCACCCAGGAGATTCGTAACAACGAACAACTGCGCCATCTGCCGGTATTGCTGCATACTTCATTGAGTGGCGTCTTCAACGATGC
>JAVLAV010000208.1:0-242 GCA_031580735.1 Marinobacter sp. | reverse complement strand
TTGGTGCCGATAAATTCGTGCCAAAATTCGAGGCGGAGGTATTGGCGAAGGAAGTCATCAGCCTGTTGCAGGAAAAGCAAATACTCTGAGTTTGCCCCTGATTGCCACGAGAAACCGAGCCAAGTGAATCAGCCCTTGTTGTCCAAAGAGGAATATGACGCATTCCGCCATTTTCTGGAAGAATCCTGCGGAATCGTGCTGGGTGATAACAAGCACTATCTGGTGACCAGCCGGCTCAACCG
>JAVLAV010000207.1:0-615 GCA_031580735.1 Marinobacter sp. | reverse complement strand
GCGTCAGCCGGCGACTTTTTCGCTGCGATTGCGGTCATTTCTTACCCCCCTCATGAGCGAGCATTCAGATCCTCGCTTAGTCCAATTTTAGACCCAAAACTATTATTTGTCTAAATTGAGACTCAGGTATATACAAATCGGATTGGCCGCAACCGTTAGCCGTCAAAGGATAACCAGACAATCACTGCTGCCTTTTTTGCAGCTCTTTCTGATGCTCGAGCATCTGCTCCATCATCAATTGCATCTGCTCCATTCGTTGTTCCATGAATCGGATTCGCTCCTCCGAGCCAATCGCCGGGCGACTCTGAGTGGAGTTGTCTCGCTGACCCTGATTATTCATCATGCCCTGGCCATTCATCATTCCTTGATTGTTCATCATGCCTTGGCCGTTCATCATTCCCGGGCCACCAGGCATGCCCCCGTGCATCATGCGCATTTGCTCTTGCATCAGCTCCATATGCTCCTGCATATACTTCTGGCGGTTTTGCCCGGAGTTCTGGTGCATCCGACCCGCTAAGTCCTGCATGCGGGTCATATTTTCCTGCATCTCCTGCATATCTTCCTGGGACATCATCATACCGGGGCCATACTGGTTACCCGAGCCGTGGGCCCACA
>JAVLAV010000206.1:0-621 GCA_031580735.1 Marinobacter sp. | reverse complement strand
TGAGAAGATGGCGGTAGCGGTAGAGAAGCGTCGCGGTTCGGAGTAAGGCTCCGTTTCAACAAAATTGGGTGCTGTCAGCCCTTGGGACACGCTTTCCAAAAACCGCTACGAGCACATCCATGTGCGCTTCTCTCAGGCCATCCCTGGCCTTCGAAATTTTTGGAAAGCGTGTCCCAAGGGCTTTTGTAAACTATGCGTATGGACGCCGCCGGGGGTGCCCTTTCAAAAATTTGCGGAGCCAGGGATGGCGGAGCATAAGCGCCACATGGATGTGCCGCAGGAGCGCTTTTTGAAAGGGTGCCCCCGGCGGCGGACACTCCCAAAACTAAATCCAAAAGCAGGATTAGAGTTATGACCGACAAGATCACCAGACTGAATGCCTCCCAGAGCGACTTCGACAGTGCGCTGGCCGAACTGCTGGAGTGGGATGACAGCGTGGACCATCAGGTGAATGAGTCAGTGCGGCATATCCTGCATGAAGTAAAAAACCGTGGCGATGCGGCGGTGATGGAGTTCACTGAGAAGTTTGACCGGCTGAAAGTCAGCTCCATGAGCGAGCTGGAAATCAGCCAGGATCGGCTGCAGGCCGCGCTGGACAAGATTCCTCAGGACCAGCGCGAG
>JAVLAV010000205.1:0-621 GCA_031580735.1 Marinobacter sp. | reverse complement strand
ATTGCGAAGCTGCGGGTCTGGGCATCCGCGGCACTGGCCACGAAGCTGACGGTGCCGGTCAGAGTTGTCCCGTCCAGCATGTTCACTTCAACCATCTGGCCCGGCTCAACGTCCTGCACTCGTTGCTGTGGCACCTGGCCTGTCGCTTTCAGCCTGTCGATCTGCACCAGTTCAAACAACGGCGTACCCACCTGCACCAAAGTGCCCTCATCAACTTCTCGCCGATTGACCACTGCGTCGAAGGGGGCTTCTGGCTGCAGGTGCTGAAGAGCCAGCTGTGCCCCTGTAAGTTCGGCTTTCGCTGCAGACAGTTCACTCTGCAGGCCCAGAATTTCGGTTTCGGCAACGAGGTTATTGGTTTTCAGGCGCCGTGCCGCCGCCAAGTCTGCTTCGAGCTTGCGGATACTGGCGCGCCAGCGTTCGGCAACCGCATTACGACCATCCGTAGACAGCGTCAACAACGGCTGGCCGGCGTCCACCGCCTCCCCCAGTTGCGCATTCAATTGTTCAACCGTGCCGGCGGCGCGGGCGCTGACCGTAACCGACTGCCAGGGCTCTAACTGGCCCTGCAGTTTCAGAGTGGGCTGATAAACGGTGGCTTCCAGGCGCTGCACTTCTACC
>JAVLAV010000204.1:0-626 GCA_031580735.1 Marinobacter sp. | reverse complement strand
CTGGTTGGAAGATTGCCCGGAACCGAGGCGTCTCTCTTTACCGGTACCCGTGTTCGTGAACCTCACACCAGGGCGTTTATTGACAGCCAGCTCGACAGCGATAACGAGGTGGCTGATTCTCCAGTGGATTCCAGGGAGCGCTTTTACAGCTTCAAGCGGGTACGCGGTGTGCCTTATATTGTGATAGTCGGGGAAGAAACCTCGGTGGCCATGCGAGGCTGGTGGCAGAATCTGTGGATAACCGTCACAGGGTTGGTATTAGTGGCGGTTACTGGCCTGTTTCTTGTGCGTCAGTTTCAGAGGCGGCAACTGGCAGAACAGGAACTGATGGCTGAAAACCATGAACGCAAAACGCTCCAGCAATCCGCTCAGGCCAGTGAAGCTCGCCTGCGGGCGCTGATCGATTCGATTCCGGACCTGATCTTTGTATTTGATGAACAGGGCCGGTTTGTTTTCGTGCATGCGGCTGACGAATCCCGCCTGAGCAGACCCGTTGAAGAAATCATGGGCCAGCATTATCGGGACATATTGCCGCCACAGTTGGCCGGTCAACTGGAAAGTACCAAGGCAGAGATTGCTCGTTCGGGCCAGGCGAAAGATCTGGACTATCAGTTGGAACTGGATGG
>JAVLAV010000203.1:0-628 GCA_031580735.1 Marinobacter sp. | reverse complement strand
CCCGCGATCGTGTCCGGCGGTATCGCCGAGCGGGCCAAGTTCTACCCGGTGCTGGCAGCGACCTTCCTGATCGTGGCATTCATCTATCCCTTCTACGAGGGCATGGTCTGGAATGGCCGCTTCGGCCTGCAGGGCTGGTTGGAATCCTGGCTGGGCACCGGCTTTCACGACTTCGCGGGCTCGATGGTGGTCCACGGCATGGGCGGCTGGATCGCGCTGGCCGCGGTGCTGCTGCTGGGGGCACGACGCGGACGCTATGGCAAGAACGGCATGTCGGCCCATCCGCCTTCGAGCATCCCGTTTCTCGCACTAGGCGCATGGATCCTGACGGTGGGCTGGTTCGGCTTCAACGTCATGTCGGCCCAGTCGGTCGAGGGGGTCTCAGGCCTGGTGGCGCTCAACTCGCTGATGGCCATGGTCGGGGGCGTGCTCGCCGCCCTGTTCGTCGGCCGCAATGACCCGGGTTTCGTCCACAACGGCCCCCTGGCCGGGCTCGTCGCCATCTGCGCCGGATCAGACATCATGCACCCCCTGGGTGCATTGGCGACTGGCGCCATTGGTGGTGCGTTGTTCGTGACCACCTTCATCCTGACGCAGAACCGCTGGAAGATCGACGACGTGCTGGGGG
>JAVLAV010000202.1:0-628 GCA_031580735.1 Marinobacter sp. | reverse complement strand
GTCTGATTGACGGTCTGGGTAGTTCGTCTCACGTGGCCAGGCAGGTAATTGGCCAGGAAGACCTGGTGGATTACAGTCGCCGCAAATCACCGTTCCAGGATATCGTGGACCAGTTTGGAGTGTCTGTGGGCAGCGGTATTGCCCGCTATGTCACCGAGTCACGTTTCGAACTTCGTTGACCGGACATCGGGGGCTGAAGCAGCGGGTTCAGCCCCCAGTTTCGCAGCATGTCGGTCAGTGCGATCAGCGGCAGCCCCACCAGGCTGTTGGGGTCCCTGCCTTCCAGCTGACTGAATAATGCAATCCCCAGGCCTTCCATCTTGAAGCTGCCGGCACAGTCGTAGGGCTGCTCTGCGTGCAGGTAGTTCTCGATCTCCTGCAGGCTCAGCTGCCGGAAGTGTGCATGAAAGTGCTCGCAGTGGGTCTGTATGTTCCCTGAAGTGGCATCCAGCAGCGCCAGGCCGGTCATGAAGGATACGCGCTGGCCGCTGCTCCGGAGAAGCTGTTGGACTGCGCGCTCGTGGCTCCCGGGCTTGTTCAGCAGGGTGCCATCCTCCAGGCACGCGACCTGGTCCGAGCCGATAATCCAGTGGTCAGGCCAGGCCGTCGCCAGCGCTTCGGCCTTTCC
>JAVLAV010000201.1:0-636 GCA_031580735.1 Marinobacter sp. | reverse complement strand
GCCCGCGACATGGGAGCCGAGCTCACCTACCACGAGCACTTCGAGAAAGAGACCCACTTTGGCGGGCAGCACGATCCGGAATTCCTGCTGCGCATTGGGCCCTTTACGAAGTCTGTCTGAGAGCTTCCTGGTGGCTCTCCCGGATAGCGAATGTCGGGGGAGTCCGGTCGGCCAGACTCGGGATGCCGGTCTGGTGATGTGCTAAAAGCACCGGTACCTTCCAGAGTGCCAGCCGGGCGCGGAAAAGCGTTCAGCGGGCAGTGTCTATTTATCTATTCTGCAGGACAGTAAAGGCAAAAACATGACTACGGCGCAACATACTGTCGAGAAAATCGGCGGCACCTCGATGAGTAACTACGAGGCCGTTCGGGATAACATCATTGTTGGCAATCGCGACAAAAGCGAGCTCTACCAGCGCATTTTCGTAGTGTCGGCCTATGGCGGCGTTACCGATGAATTGCTGGAACACAAGAAAACCGGTGAACCCGGCGTTTATGCCCTGTTTGCTGATGCCGAATCAGACTGGGCCTGGGGCGACGATCTCACCAAACTGGTGAAGTTTCTGACTGACCTCAACGGCAATCTGTTTGAAGATCCCATGCTCAAGCAGCAGGCCGACCAGTTCATCACCGACCG
>JAVLAV010000200.1:0-638 GCA_031580735.1 Marinobacter sp. | reverse complement strand
ATGAAACTTTCGAGCAACGTGCAAAATCCGGGATGTTGTGCGTGTCTGTTATTCATACAGGTAAAGAAAAGCTGAGTTATCATCGGGTCAACATCCCGGAGGACAATGCTTAACAAGGCCAAGCACGGCGACGCCTACTACATTGCGGCTTCGCCTCCATTTCGTAGCCGCGCGTGTTGGCTGGCGTTAGGCAAATACTGCCATAATCATAGAGCATGGATTAGATATGACTGTTGTGAGCAATTCTGTTGTTCATTTGACGATGAGATACCAAAGAACTGAGCTTTCAATTGGTTCAGGCGTTATTTATCAACATGACTCAGAATATTTTATCGTTACTGCTTGGCACAACCTTTCTGGACGACATTCAGAAACATTAAAACCTCTTTCAAAAGAATTGGCGATACCCGATAACGTGGTTGTCAATCTTGCTGTAAATATGCCCGGATTTGGCATGGTTACGAGAAACTCCATCACTATTCCATTAACAGATGGTGAGAAGTCACTTTTTTACATACACCCTAAAAATTGGCCTCGAATAGATGTGGCGGTCATACCATTTGACCCTCATTCAACATTCTTATCTGAAATATACCTTTCCACTGGTGAGCATAGGGATATTGGTTTTTCTCCAATTA
>JAVLAV010000001.1:0-100186 GCA_031580735.1 Marinobacter sp. | reverse complement strand
ATTGCATACTGGGAAAGTAAGGCAGATCGGGACGCGATGGAAGCTCAGCATAATCCAGACGTTGCCCGGATTATCCGAAGCGCAGCACCATTTTGCCAAATTACGCCACTCGGAGAGTTCGAGGATCCGGAATGGGTGGTAATGCCAAAGTAGACCGGGCAGCTCGCCGAGCGCTTACAACTCCGTCTGGGTGGAAGTCTGGATACGTTTCTCAAGGCTCCGGTTCAGCCGATTGCACTTCGAGGCGCCTTTCAGGCCAGTTCAGGATGGCTGAGCGGGTAACCATGCGCTCTGCGAGTTCGGGGAAATCCTGTTGAATAACATTCGCCGCAAAGCCGGACAGAAAAGCAGACTTGAGAGTTGCTCGCGCCTTCTGGGTGCCAGGCTCCTGATAAGGGGCAGAAGAGAGTAAAAGAAACCCGTCGTCGGGCACCCGCCCGCTTTCCATGTTGGCCTTGATGATTCCGGCAGCCTGACGGATAGGGTGCGACAGGTCAGGGCTGTAGGGGCCGATTATCAAAGCTACATTGGGCACATGCAGAAAGTCGAACCCCCGCCCGATGCAGATCATCCACTCCCGGTGTTCGATGTTCAGTTCCCGGTCACTTTTCCGGATCTCGGCAATGTGCCGGATATTGCCTCGAACCAATGGCAACAAGTCCCTCTGCACAGGTGTCGGCATATCGGGGTACAGGGCCGCTATACGAGGGCTGATTTCCTCGCCGGCGGCTGGAGCGATCGTTGACAGGTCCAGGTGTTGGTCATTGCGGCCATGAAGAATCAGGGCGTCTTCATCGGTTTCAAAACCACAAACCAGGGGGTAGACGGTCTGGTGCCCGCTGCCAAACAACACTTCAACCTGATGGCGGATGTCGAAAGCGTGTGCCTGTGCCGCAGCACGGTCGCAGTTGAAGCCGGCACATCCCCGCTCGGTCGCTCCTTTGGAAAAGTGGTAGGTGATGATAATGAGCACTCGTCTGCCGGCGCTGACGGCATCCTGCACGGTGTCTGCGAGCATGTCGCCGAGGTAGGGCCAGCCCAGATCGAATATGCCGCCAAGGTTGCGAAACGGATGAATGATGCCCAGTGGTGTCTGGGTCACGTAGGGCAGGTGAATCCGGCCGTCCATGCACTTCATGGCAATGATCAGTGTGTTGTGTTCCGCCAGGTATCGCTGGCGGGCCAGGTGATTCTCAGGACTGCAGAAGCTTGCCGAGTGAGTTCTGCTAAGATCCATCAGCCAGTCAATCCGATCATTGATTGTCCGGGCATGTACATTTGTGTTCATTGAAAGTGTCGCTCGGGGAAGTCAAAGATGCGGAATCGCTGGTGATACCGCGCTGACTCCCGTCAGCGCGGCTACTGGTCAATGAGTGGTGATTTAGACGTAGAAATCCAGGTCTTCCTGGGCTTTCAGAAGATCCCGCATCTTGATGGGGTCGTCACCAAAGAAGAAGACCAGTCCCCAATGGGTGCCGAAGGCGGAACGATCAGGAACCGTTTCTTCTGTCGGCGCGACCAGTTCGTGTGACTCGAAATACGGATGCTCGACACATTCTTTGGGCATTTCGAGTTTGCTGACCACCCGACGCCTTGGATAAACACCGAAGCAACCGGCGTAGCCTTTGGCGTCGACCACTTCCCGCGGAAAGAAGCTGTCTACTTCCTCTTTGGTGCTCTTCGGGTCGAACACCAGCATTGAAGCCTGATAGGCGTTGAATCCGTAAGCCCTTTCAATCAGCTCGAAAGCCTTGAACCCGGGTGGGCGGTAAGCTACTTCGCCAAAGTACATTTCACCATCCGCGGTGACGAAGTACTCGGGGTGAATGAGACCGAACTGGATGTCGAACGTTTTAATCAACAACTCGATCTGCTTGGTGATTGCAGTTCGCCAGCTCTCGAGCTGCTCAGTTGCGGGCACGAATACCGAGTAGCCCAGCGTTACATACTCGGAAATATTGAGGAATTTGATCTTGCCATCGTGGATCCATGCCTCAACAGCAAACTCCCACCCATCCAGATGACTCTCCATCAGCAGGGGGTATTCGTCGTCCGGGATGGTATCAATTTCATCGACTGTGCGGATCATCCGGTGGCCAAGACAGCCGGCCTTGTCGAAGGCTTTAACGTGAATCGGGTCGTCCGGGTCACCGTCGAGCTTGAGCAGCGTTTGGTTAACGCGTTTCATGAAGCGAACGATGTCTTCCTTCTCGTGTGCCTCCTCAAAGATACCCACGCGAATACCACCGAGCTGTGCACGGCGTTTCATCAGGGCCTTGTCGCGGAACAGGATCGACTGACCGTACATGCGCGGGTTGTTCAGGAGCACAGAGTTGATGGCGCCGGACCATTCGACGGTTTCCTCGAACAGGGGAATGGCGACATCAACACCTTCTTCCTTGAGCCTTACGGCAATCTCCAGGGATCGATCATTCAGACGGATAAAATCCCAGGGGATGAACGGTATATTGTTTGCGGCACAGAAATCCGCAGCCCACTCCGGAGCCACCACGACATAGCGCCGGTCAAACTTTTGCGCTGCCTTGATGGCATTAACGCTCCAGCCGAGCAGGGCGATGTAGCCCTTGTTCGGATCCTTGGGGGTTTCGGTGCCTTTTACCGAGTCCAGTTGCGGATCACGCCAGGCCAATATTTCTTTCGGTAGTTCTTTTTCACTGGTAATCGACATTGAACGTTCTCCTGATTGATCGTCCTCGGATAAACCCTGAACAGACTTGAGTACACATGGTGAACTGAGCCGCGGCCAGTATTGGTCAGAGGCGATCGGGTAAGCCAGTTGCAATTCGCAACAAATCATTAATCAACATAGATCAATAACGGCGATAAAGAAAAATCTTTCTGCCATCATCCTGATACTGCACAGGATGAAAAGTAGTCAGCGCCCCTGGGCGCCCCGGCGCAACCAGTCATGCACAAAGGCCAGTTTGCGGCGTGCAGTTTCAGACAGCACGAACGGGTAAATGTCCGGCAAACCCATGGAACGATTCACGTGACTAATGCGTGTTGCCAACGCTGCAGCCACGTTGACCAGTGTGGCGGTGTCTGGCTCTGCATAGGGGGTCCATGTATTTGAAGGCATTTCCGGAGTGATCAGTCCGGTTGCAACAAAGCTGTCTGTAATATCAGTAAGGTGCAGCAGATGCGCAGCGGTCTCTGCCCAGTCTTCGTGAGGGTGTGACGATGCGTAAGAGGTCAGGTAAAACAATTCCCAGTCTTTGGAAGGGCCCTGCTCGTAATGTTTCTGAAGTGCGCTGGTGTAGTCGGCTCTTTCATCTCCGAACATTTCCCGAAACGCAACCAGGAAATCCTCTCGCAAGCTAAGGCGCCACCACAACATGTGAGCGATTTCGTGACGCATGTGACCAATCATGGTCCGGTAGGGTTCCTCCAGAGCCTCTCTTCGGGTAACGCGAACAACCGGGTCCGCCTCGGACACGCTGATCGTGACGACACCATCACCGTGACCCATCGCTGCCAGTTTGTGTCCATCTGCGAGCATGTGGAAAACAGGACGGGTGCCTGGATCTTCAGGCCGGAACCAGTGCCAACGGCCCAGATTATCCAGTGCCCAGCGCTTGGCTGCTTCAGTTTCTGCCCAGTTATGGATGGCGTCAGGAATTGTCGGATCCGGAGCCAGAGCCGTCATGGCGCAAGACCGACAAAAGGCGCCTTCTTCGGGCGCAATCCAGTTGCAGCCAATAATCTCGCGATTTGCGCAAAACGGCGGCATTGGCAAAAACGCCCGTGCCTGAGGGTCGTAAGCTACCGGGGTTCCGTCGGCAGTGGTGAGATTGTGGAACCATAGGGTTCCGGATCCCACGGGATTAGAGAATGCCAGCATATTCGGGTGCTCCCGGGACCTTAAAAAACAAGTTAGATCAATACCATCAAACTATACCCTTGGGCCCCGAAATGCCAGCTGTGTGCCATTGAACTGGATGTAGGGTAAGAATAATGATGAGCCAGCCTCGTCAGTTTGACGTAGGTTCAGGGGTAAACATTCATAGAAGGGTGCTTCTGGCATGAAACACACAAAAATAGTTCCGCTGTTCGTAACCCTGATTTTAGCGGTCACATTTGCCGCGCCGGTGAGAGCAGGAAGTTGTCCGGCTTTCCTGGACCATGAGTTGCGCCGTTTGCATTCCAGTGACACTGTCAATCTCTGTGAGCTTTCAGCAGACAAACCAATGCTGATTGTGAACACGGCGAGTCGTTGCGGTTATACCGGGCAGTTTGAGGGGTTGGAGGCGTTGCATCAGCGTTATCAGAAACAGGGGCTCGTGGTGGTCGGGTTCGCCAGTAACGATTTCCGTCAGGAGGCTGGATCAGAAGAAGAAGTGGCCAATGTCTGTTTCAAGAATTTTGGTGTCACTTTTACGATGATTGCGCCAAGTGCAGTGACCGGCGCAGAGGCAAACCCCGTTTTCAGAAACATTAACACACAGAGCCAGCCTCCTCGCTGGAACTTTACAAAATACCTGATTGATCGGGAAGGTCAGGTGGTCAAAGTGTTTCCCAGTCGTGTTCAGCCGATTGATAGGCAGCTGGTCGAGGCTGTGGAATCGGTTCTCGGTGGAAGCTAGAAAGTTTCAGGGCTGGTGATCGGGCTCAATGCTTCAGGCGTATTCTCGTTCGCTTTGAAAACTGTATCTCATACGATGAATTGAACTCTGTACACTTGTTGAAGGCTCCACAATGTTTTTGTCCAGGCTTTTCGGAAATCACTACAAAAAAATGATGGATCAGTCCATCGATGCCATCGTCAGCATTGACCCAGAGAACAAGGTGACATACTTCAACAAGGCGGCTGAAAATCTGTGGGGGTTTTCCAGATCAGAGGTATTGGGCAATAACGTAAAGATGTTGGTGCCACAGCAGTTCCGAAGCCGGCATGACAGTTTTGTCGATCATCATCGAAAAACCGGTGAAAACAAGATTGTGGATACCAGCCGCGATGTGCAGCTGGAGCGCAAGGACGGCAAGCAAGTCTGGGTGCGCATATCGCTTAGTAAGATTCCATCGCGGCAGGGCAACTGGTATACGGCCATGGTGCATGACATTTCCGAGGAGCGTCGAGCCCAGAGCATTATCAATCAGACGCTTGAGCAGTCGTTTGATGCGGTAGTCACCATTGATGAACAGAACAACATCATTTTTGCCAATCCGGCAGCTGAGTCACTTTGGGGCTACTCAAAAGAAGAAATGCTTGGCAATAACGTAAAAATGCTGGTTCCTGCAGAGATGCAGCCCCACCATGACGGCTATATCAATCGCAATCGTAAAACCGGCGAAGACAAAATAATCGGAACTCAGCAGGAGCTTCCTATACATCGTAAAGATGGCGGTAAACGCTGGGCCTCGGTGTCTCTGGCCAGAATTGAGCAGGACGACGGGGGAAATCTCTACACCGCTTTCTTGAAAGACGTTACCGAAGACGTAGATCGGCGTGATGAGTTTCGCATGCTTTCAATGGTCGCGGATGAGACGGACAACGCCGTTATCATTACCGGCCCTGAGGGCAAAACAAAATACGTGAACAAAGGGTTCACGAAACTCACCGGTTATGAGCCCTCTGAAATAATCGGGCACAAGCCGGGAGATCTTCTTCAGGGCCCTCATACGGACCCTGATACGGTCAGAAAGATTGGCGAACATCTCGAAAACCGCCAGCCGTTCTACAATGAGATTTTGAATTACGACCGAAACGGCAGGCCCTATTGGGTTTCATTGTCTATTAACCCGGTTGTCAATGATCATGGTGACTTGTCCAATTATATAGCCATTCAGGCGGATATCACCGAAGCAAAAGAGAAATCGCTGGAAGCTTCCAGGCGTTTCAATGCGATCAGTGAGAGCAATGGTGTTGGTGAATGGTCGCTTGAGGGCGAACTCATGTCACTGAACTCCTACTTCCTGGAGCACTTGAACGGAAAGTCTGTCAGTGATGGCAAGATCAAGGAAAACAACCTGAAAAGAATTCTTTCGGGGGGAGAGTTTCAGAGTCTTGTGGGCGGAGAGCAGATATCAGGTAGCTTCGAATTCCATGCAGCGACAGGGGAGCCCCGGACATTCGAAGCGACACTTGCAGCTATCAATGATTCCGAAGGCAAGCCAAAATACATTGTTGCTTACGGCATTGACGTTACCAGTAAACGAGAAGCCATAGAGGTAACAGACAGCGAAATGTCTCGTGTTGAGGCGTCGAGTGCCGAGATTCAGAAAATTATCAGTGTGATCAATGATATTTCCGATCAAACGAACCTGCTGGCGCTGAATGCGGCTATTGAGGCTGCACGCGCGGGCGAAGCGGGGAGAGGTTTTTCTGTAGTAGCGGATGAAGTTCGGCAACTGGCCAAAAGGTCAGCGGAGTCGGCTTCGGATATCCGCAAACTGGTTGATGAAACCAATCAGCGAGTAAAGAGCCTTGGCCAGTCTCTGCGTAAGCTTAATGAGGAGGGGGGTTAGTGAGGGGTTGCGGCTCAGACACAAAAAAAGGCAGCCGAAGCTGCCTTTTTTTCAAACGTTGGTTGGCCTGTTTTTACAGGGCAACTACGTTTTCCGCCTGCGGGCCTTTCTGGCCTTGGGTAACGGTGAAGTCGACTTGCTGGCCTTCAGCCAGAGTCTTGAAACCGCCGCCCTGAATAGCGCTGTAGTGAACAAAAACGTCTGCACCGCCTTCACGAGTAATAAAGCCAAAGCCTTTAGCTTCGTTGAAGAACTTAACGGTACCGGTAACTGTAGACATATTAATCTAATCCTGAATTCAATCTTTTTAAGTGCTGTCGGGTCATCGGATGGATGCCGGATCAGCGATATGCGGGAAACAAAAAACTGGCTTGATCAAAAACAGGACGAGGCACTACTTACTTAAAACAGATACGCGTCTTATTGATGACTGCTTTGCTAGATCTTTCCAACGACGACCACTGTACTCTTGTCGTTGGTGAATGCAAACTTATTTCGCATAAGCATTAACCCGTGGTTGAAAATCGTCATTCAGGGCTTCGTGCCAATTGCGCTGACTTTCAAAATGCGGCAGGGTTGGGGCGACGACATTGCGGAGTGGGCAGGTGACAACAAAACAACACTTTACCGGCTTTTCTCAGTCAATCTATGAACTGATTGCCCAGCGAGCACCGCTGGATGTGCTGCTGAGCGCGATTACCAGTGTTATGGAAAACGAGCTTCCCGACGCTCTGATCTCAGTCATGCTGTATTCGCAGGAGACGGATGTTCTGAATCTGGTGGCGGGCAGCAGCTTCTCAGAGAGTTATCGCGCAGCCATGCAGGATATTCCGGTGAGTCCCCGGAGTGGCGCGTGTGGGTCCGCGGCTTATTTTCATGAACTGGTCATCTGCGACGATCTGGCGACGGATGAAAGATGGCGAGGCTTCCACGATATTGTTGCGCGGGAAGGATTGGCAGCCTGCTGGTCAACGCCATTGATTGATACCGCCGGCAACCTGTTGGGCACCTTTGCCACTTATTACCGCGAAAAACGACAGCCTACCGATGAAGAAATAAAGCTTATGCGCCGGGCGGCCAGCCTGGTGGTGTTGGCCATTACCCACCAACAGGAAGTCAGCCTGCGGGAGACCACCGAGGAGCAGCTGCGCCTGCTTGAGCGCGGTATACAGTCGAGTTCCAATGGCATGGTTATGGTGGATGCGCTGGACCCGGTGATGCCTCTTGTGTTTGTCAACGAGGCATTTCTTGAAATTACCGGATACATCCGGGAAGAGTTAATCGGGCGGAACTGCCGGTTGTTGCAGGGCGAGAATACCGACCCGATGGCTGTGGAAGCTCTTCGCCGGTCATTGAAAGATCGCAGGCGGGCTGAGGTCACCCTGCTGAATTACCGGAAGAATGGCGATGCATTCTGGAATCATCTGGTTATCGAGCCGGTGTTTAATGATTCGGGGCAATGCACACATTTCGTTGGCACCCAACACGATGTTACCCGGCAACATGAAAACGAGCAGTTGCTGCATCACCACGCCACCCATGACCTGCTGACCGGCCTGCCGAATCGCACACTGTTTGCCGCCGATCTGGCCAGAGCCTGTCAGGAATCTGTCCGCAGCGATAAACAGGTCACGGTGTTGCATGTCGATCTTGACGATTTCAAACCGGTTAACAGCAGCCTCGGCTACAGTGTGGGCGACCTGTTACTGGTCGCTGTTGGCAAGCGGCTGGAAGAAACTGTCGGTGAATTCGGAGTAGTGGCACGGCTGGGCGGAGACGAGTTCGCCGTGCTGCTTGAAGGTGTCAGTGATGAGCAGGAAATCACCAACTGCGCCGGTAAGATTCTGGCGGACCTTTCCAGACCTCTGGATATCAGCGGACATAGATTACACATTAGCGCCAGCATTGGTATCGCGTCTCAGCATGCCCGCCCGATGCGAGCAGAAGAGCTGATTTGTTATGCGGACGCCGCAGTCCAGGATGCCAAGGCCCAGGGCCGTAATACCTGGCACTGGTTTGAAGGTTCTGTAACTGCCGTTAACAACGAATATGTGGCCTTGCGTCGAGAGCTCATGGAGGCCATCGAGCAAGAGCAGTTTTTATTGTATTACCAGCCTATTGTGGCCGCTGATTCGGGGATAATTCGGGGAATGGAAGCTCTGGTGCGATGGCACCATCCGGAGCGTGGATTGATTTCTCCGGGAGAGTTCATCCCCCTGGCCGAACAAACCGGGCAGATTGTGGCCATTGGCCATTGGGTGCTACTGAAAGCCTGCGCTGACCTCGCCGCATGGAACCATAAAAAGAACCGACGCCTGCCGGTTTCCGTCAACATCTCTCCGCTTCAGTTCCGACGTTACGGATTTCTTGCGGAAGTGCGCAAGGCGCTGGAAGTGACGGGCCTGGATCCGGAGCTGCTGGAGCTTGAGGTTACCGAGAATGTACTAATGTCTGGTGCCGGGCAGGCTATCGAGACCCTTCAGGAGATCCGGAAGCTCGGCGTCAAGGTGTCTATCGATGATTTCGGCACCGGTTATTCAAGCCTTCGGTATTTACGCCAGTTGCCAATCAACAAGGTGAAGCTGGATCGGAGCTTCATCATGGATATCACTGAAAATCCGGACAATGCGGCCATTGTTCAGGGTGTGATTACCATGGCTCATCATCTCGGTCTTGTGGTGGTGGGGGAAGGTGTGGAAACCCGGGAGCAGGCAGCGGACCTCAAACAACGTGATTGTGATTTGCTGCAGGGGTACCTGTTTTCCAGGCCGGTTCCGCTTGATCAATTGGAATGTAAAGGGCTCGAAAAAAACTGATTGGGCTGCCCGTAGTCAAAAGATTACTGCCCGAACGGTTCAATCAGCCGGCGGTTGAGATCCCGCCAGCGCTCCAGTTCGTCTGCATCACCAATGCGGGCATGCTCCCCGGTTGATTTGTTACGCCATAGCCCTTCGCCATTGAAGCTGTATACCGGTTCAAGATCAGTGCGTTGCGATGCGGGTTTGATCTCGTCTATCAAGTTGTCCAGGATCAATGGTTCAGCGGCCGGCGTTTCGTACCAGGCGACAATCATATGGGCCTGGTTCAGTTCCAGCGATTTTACATAAACGACACGCACCTGCTCATCCGGTACGCCTATTGCTCTCAGAGTGAGGTACTTGGCAATGGCAAAGTCTTCGCAGTCGCCGGCGTTGGTGCTCAGTAATTCCACCGGTGTAGCCCAGTAGTCTTCCTTGCCCCAGTGGTCGATATCATCCACAAACTCTGCCCGGTTAAAAAAACGGTTAACAATCTCGAGCTGTCGGGCGACGGGCGCATTCCTGGCGAGATCATGGAGGCGCTGCCAGTCTTCCAGACGTTGATGGGCTGCCGGCCCGTGCTGGTAAAGTACCCAGTTCATCAATTGACTGTCTAGTTGGATAGCACTGGCCAGTGACACGGCCAGTAGCAAAGGCAGCACGAGTGAGTAGCGGAAAATCAGACTGACTGCCGCTGGCATGGCGGACCTCAGTTGTTTTCCTGTAAGCGTTGCCGCGTTTGCTCAAGCCTACGTCGAATTTCCTCTTTCTGGGCCTGTCGTTCCGGAGAGGCTGGTTGTGACTGCCTGTTGCTGATCAGCTCCAAGCCATTGCGATTCTCGGTCTCCGGGAAATACAGGTTCTCCAGTTTGCCGTTTCGTTCGAGAATCACCCGGTTAGACAAAACGGTTCTTAAACGCGCGTCACCCGGCAGTGAATCCCCGACCATATAGACCTCGGTTTCGCCATCCGGGTGTTCAATCAGGGCGCTGCCCGGGAACTCTCCGTCCGCAGCCAGTGCGCCGCGCAGAATCAGCCGGAGGTTGGTTTTCGGGAGGTTTTCTGTTTCAGGCACCGGCGCGCTTTGCGTAGATGGAGCCTGTCCGAATAGGGCCAGCTGTGTCAGCTCCACATCCGAAATTGTTGATTCAGACGGAGATGACGGCCCGGAAATCTCTTTCGCCGTGTCGGCAACGGGGCGATCAGTGTTCGCGTGCCAGAATTCGTAACCTTGCCATCCAGTGACCCCGACCATCGCCAGGGCAGCACACAAAGCCAGCAGTGGTGGAATTCTTCGGTCAATGGTGGTCGGCATTTCATGTCCTGCTTGTCTAACCGCGCATGAAGCGGGCTTGGTATTATCAGGCATCGTCATCGCTGCCATTATAGTGCATGGGTTTGGACGATGGTTCCGGTTTGTTGTGCTACTTTTCATTAATGAAGGGATTTACGGCTCAGCATAGTAAGCTGGTTCTGATGAACCTAGTGAGGGATTGTGATTACCGAGACCGAACCCCAGCCGCAGGACGCGTTACCTGGCCGCTTGCCATTCGCTTTTGCCAAACGCAATGGCGTTATCCTCACCCGGAATGATGCCGGTGAGCCGGTCATTCTGGTGCGTTCCGATGCGCCCCGGGCTGCACTGGCGGAAGCAAACAGAATTAGTGGGGGCAGGGCCCGGTTTAAGACTATTGACGTTGGCAGGTTTGATCAGGCCCTGAACCATGCCTATCAGAGTGATTCTACCGAAGCCATGCAAATGGTCGAGGGCATTGGCGATGACATGGATCTGGCCTCGGTGGCCGATTCAGTGCTGGAAACAGAAGACTTGCTGGAGCAGGAGGATGACGCCCCGATCATCCGGCTGATCAACGCCATTCTCACTGAAGCCGTTAAAGCCAACGCTTCGGATGTTCATATCGAAACCTATGAGAAGCATCTGGTTGTGCGTTTTCGCATTGACGGCGTTCTGCGGGAAGTGGTGCGGCCGAAGCGGGCTTTGGCACCTTTACTGGTTTCCCGCATAAAGGTTATGGCCAGGCTTGATATCGCCGAGAAGCGGGTGCCCCAGGACGGCCGGATCGCGCTTCGTGTGGCGGGCCGGGAGGTGGACCTTCGGGTGTCGACCATGCCTTCGTCCAGCGGTGAAAGGGTAGTGCTTCGCCTGTTGGATAAGCGCGCGGGATCCATCCGCCTGGAGTCGCTCGGCATGGCCGGACGAGATCTGGCTACCCTGCGCAGGCTGATCTACCGCCCACACGGCATTCTGCTGGTTACCGGCCCTACCGGTTCCGGAAAGTCGACAACCTTGTATGCGGCGTTGCAGGAAATAAATGACGGCAGCCGTAATATTCTTACCGTTGAAGACCCCATTGAATACAACCTGCCCGGTATTGGTCAGACCCAGGTCAATACCAAGGTGGATATGACCTTCGCACGAGGGCTTCGGGCTATGCTTCGCCAGGATCCGGATGTGGTGATGATCGGTGAAATCCGGGATCTGGAAACCGCTGAAATCGCAGTTCAGGCCAGCCTGACCGGTCACCTGGTGCTTTCCACGCTGCACACCAACACCGCAGTTGGCGCTATAACCCGTTTAATGGATATGGGCATTGAGCCTTTCCTGATTGCTTCAAGCCTGGTGGGCATTGTCGCCCAGCGACTGGTTCGGGTGTTGTGCTCGGAATGTCGCGAGCCTTATACGCCAACGGCAGAGCAATGTGAATTTCTGCAGCAGGATCCGGAGAAGCCACCGTCGATCTTCCGCGCCAGAGGTTGCGAACATTGTAATCAGTTGGGCTATCGCGGCCGTGTGGGCATTTATGAGATGGTGGAAATAAACGATGAAATTGGCAACCTGATCCACAAGCAGGCCGGTGAACTGGACTTGGAGTGGGAAGCGCGCCGATACAGCCCGAGTATTCACGCTGACGGTGTCCGGAAAATTCTTGACGGTGTAACCACGGTGGAAGAGGTTCTGCGCGTGACTTACCGGAGGCCGTAATATGCCTGCCTATGAGTACAAAGCGCTGGACGCCCGGGGGAAACAGAAGCAGGGTATGCTGGAGGCCGATGCACCGAGAGCCGTGCGCCAACAGTTAAGAGACAGAGGGTTAACGCCGCTGAGCGTAACACCGGCGATGGAGAAGCCGGCTCGTTTCAGCCCACTCCGCAAAGGAGGATCATTAAGCACCCCGGACCTGGCCTTGATTACCCGCCAGCTGGCGACCCTGATTCAATCCGGTATTCCCATTGAGCAAGCCCTCAGTGCTGCAGCGCAGCAGACGGAAAAAACACATATCCGCGGCATGTTGATCGCTATACGCGCGAAAGTCATGGAGGGCTACAGCCTGGCCGACAGCCTGAGCGAGTTCCCTCGTGCTTTCCCCCGGCTTTACCGCTCTACTGTTTCAGCAGGCGAACACGCGGGGCACCTGGACTTGGTGCTTAATCGCCTTGCGGATTACACTGAAGCCAGTCAGGAAGCTCGGCAGAAAATCCAGTTGGCCGCCATTTACCCCATTATCCTGAGTGTGGTGGCCATTGCCATCGTGGTATTCCTGCTGACCTATGTGGTGCCAGACATTATTGAAGTGTTCGTGAGGCAGGGCCAGGAGCTACCGGGCCTGACCCGGGTCATGCTGGCCTTTTCTGAATTCCTTGGTGCCTGGGGCGTCTATCTGGCGGCTTTTCTCGGTATCGGGCTTCTGGGGTTCCGGTTCGCACTGACAAAGCCCGGTTTCCGGCTCAAAGTTCATAAGCGGCTTCTGCATCTGCCACTGCTTAAAGGCATGGTGCGTGGCACCAGTACCGCCAGATATGCCAGTACCCTGAGCATTCTCACCACCAGTGGCGTGCCCCTGGTGGAGGCCATGAGGATAGCCGGAGAGGTGCTTTCCAATGACTATCTCCGGCAACAATTGAGAGAAGCTGCCCGCAAGGTCAGTGAGGGTGGGTCGTTGCACCGCTCGCTCGACCAGACCGGTTATTTCCCACCCATGATGGTGCACATGATTGCCAGCGGTGAAGCCAGTGGTGAGCTGGACAGCATGCTGGAACGCACGGCACGTATGCAGGAAAACACGCTGCAATCCAAGATTGCTGCCATAGTTGGCCTGTTCGAGCCGATGATGCTGTTGGTTATGGGAGTGGTGGTGCTGATTATCGTGTTGGCAATCATGTTGCCAATTCTGAATATGAGCAACCTTGTGGGGTAACTGCCCCACTATAAAGGAGTTCAACCATGAAGGGCCGCGAAACAATGAATAGCAAGAGCATGAGCCATAGGTACGACCTGTTCCCCGGGCTCCGAAACGGTTTTACCCTGATTGAGATCATGGTGGTGATGGTGATCCTGGGTTTGCTGGTGGCCGTTGTAGCGCCCAATATCATGGGTCGCAGTGACCAGGCCCGGGTGACCATTGCTGAGACCCAACTGGATAACATTGCCGGTGCACTGGATTTGTATCGGCTGGACAACGGCCACTACCCGTCTACCCAACAAGGGCTGGAAGCACTGGTAAGAAAGCCCAGCGGCACACCAGAACCAAGAAACTGGAGTCCTGACGGCTACATGAACAGTGTGCCGGAAGACCCATGGGGCAATGAGTATCAGTACGTGAGCCCCGGCGCTGAAGGCCCCTACGACCTTTATTCCTATGGCTCTGATGGCCAGGAAGGCGGCGAAGGGGATGCTGCTGACATCAGCGTCCAGGACACCGGGAAGTAAATGACCGGGTGCCGTTGGGTCAGGACCAGCCAACGTGGCTTCACGCTGATAGAAATACTGGTCGTACTGATTATTGTCGGCATGCTGGCGGCTTTAACCATTGCCAATATGGCGGGTGGCTCCCGGCAACGGGCGTTGCAGGAGCAGGTGCGTGAAATGTATTTGCTGATGCAGACGGCCTCTGAACAGGCTGTTCTGAATAATCGTGAACTGGGCCTGGTGCTGGAGAGACGCGGTTACCGGTTCGTTACGTTTGAAGAGGAGACCGGAGAATGGGGCGCGTCCTCTGAGCAGATCTTTCGGTTCCGATCCTTTCCCGACTGGCTGGTGATCACGGCGAATCTGGGGAACGATACACCGCGCCTGGCCTCAGCCAGAGAAGACAGTCCGCAACCGGATGTGGTGTTTTTCTCCAGCGGGGAAACCACTCCGTTTGAGCTCGAATTCACCCTGGTTGGCGATGCCGACACCAGGCATGCCATCACCTCAGATGGTATCTCACCACTACACTGGAACCGCCCTGGTGCTGAGGATTGGCAATGAACGCCAGATCTTATGGTTTTACCTTGCTGGAGGTAATGGTCGCTTTGCTGGTGTTCGGATTAATTGCAACGGCAGCAGCACAGGTGGGCAGCAGTTATATCGGCAGTTTCGAACGGGTAAGGGACAAAACCCTGGCGGCCTGGGTTGCTGACAACCGTATCAATGAGCTGCGCCAGGGCAACGACCTGCCTTCGATTTCGGAAAATTCGGCCGATCTGGAATATGGCCGGTTTCGCTGGCGGGTAACGACCGCCGTAAAGGGAACGGCGGAGCCCGACATGCGCCGTATCGAGATAACCGTTGCCAAGTATCCGGACGAGCAATCAGAGCCGTTCCGGATACACACACTAACGGCCTTTATGGGAGAGTCATAATGGCCTCTTCCGTTGCTCATCAGCAGGGCTTCACCTTGATGGAGGTGTTAATTGCCGTAACCATCACGTCAGTGATCGGTATGGGGGTATGGCAGGTTATCAACAGTGTGGTCAATTCACGTGATCGGGTGAACGAGCTTGCGAATCAGTTCGATGGTCTCCAGAAGGCCGTACTGCTGCTTGAGCGGGATATCACTCAGATTGTTAACCGGCCGGCCCGTGACGTCTACGGCGATTTTCAGTGGGCGCTGACTACTCGTGAAGAAGGCTACGATTTCATGCTCACCCGCCAGGGCTGGCGCAACCCCCTGGGTCTGAGGCGCAGCAGTCTGCAACGGGTTGCCTGGGAATACACCGGCAACGAGCTGCACCGGCATTACTGGCCAGTGGTGGACCAGGGGCGGGAAGAGTCGCCCAGGGCGGTACTGTTGCTTGAAAACGTTCAGGCTTTTGATGTCTGGCTGCTGGATAAAGACGGTAACCGCGAGGAACAATGGCCGCCAGAAGAGATTCTGGCCGAACTGGCGGCAGGTGAACGGCCGACGGCAGCCTTGCCCAGGGGTATTGAGGTAAGCCTTGAGCACGAGCAGTTCGGCGAAATAGTCAGGATCTTTACCCTGCCGGATTTTGACCAGGCCGCAGCCCAGGAACTGATAAATCGCAAGCAGCAATCGGAAGCCGGGACAGATGCTGAGTAAACACAGAGGCGTTGCACTGATCATGGTGCTGCTGGCCATGGCCCTGGTGGTTATGTTGGCCTCGGGCATGTTGCGTGAACAGAACTTGCGTGTATTCAAGGCCGGTCATTACCTGGCTCAGCAACAGGGCTACAGTATAGCGCTGGGTGCGGAAGACTTTGCCCGCCGCATACTTGTTCAGGACTTTGAGGACGACCGGGAAGAGGGTGTTATGATCGACAGCCTGGATGAAGTCTGGGCCGAGCGTGCGGCCATTCTGCCGCTGGACAACACTGGCATTGCCGAAATACAGATAGATGGCCTCGGTGGTCGCCTCAACCTTAACGATCTGGTGAATACCAGTGGTGAGGTGAATTCGTTGGTTCGGGCCCGGGTAGAGCGGCTCCTGCAGACACTGGAGGTTTCCGGTGTCACCGTAAACGCCCTGGTCGACTGGATCGATGCCGACGATCAGCCCTCCGGTGCCGAGGGTGCCGAAGACAGTACTTACCTGATGGCAGACCCCTCATACCGTGCCGCCAATCAGCCGTTTGTATCGGTGAGCGAGTTGCGCCTGGTCCAGGGTATGACGGAGGAGGCCTATAAGCGTTTACGCCCCCATGTCACGGTGCTTCCGGTTACCGGAGCGGGCGTTAATATCAATACCGCGACAATTCCGGTCCTTATGTCGCTCCATGGAGAGATAACCCGAGCCGGTGCACAGGCCATCGTCGCGAGACGTGATGAAGAGCCTTTTGATGATGTGCGTGAGTTTCTGGCGCTACCGGAACTCTCCGGCATGGGGCTCAAGACCATCGGTCTGACGTTGCAGACCCGGTTTTTTGATGTTGTTTCGCGGATTACCTACGATAATCGTAAAGTGAACATAGTCAGCAGGGTGTTTCGCAATGCCGAAGGTAAGGTGCACACCGTTCACAGGGATTCCGGCCAGACAAATCGTATCACCAAGGAATCTTATACAATCCCGGAAGGATAACCATGGCTTACCGTCTCTATATACGGCCTTTGCCGCCCTCCGAAGACCCGGAGCAACACTATAGCTGGGTGCTTCAGGATGCCGGCGGTGATACCTCAGCGAAGGGTAATGCCGACACCCGCGAGGTTATCGAGCAGACCCTGGTTCGAAATGCCATGGAAGAGGTTAAGCTTATTGGCCTCATCCCTGCTGATGAAACTGTATTCTGTGTCGCAGACATTCCAGCCAGACAAAGTCATCTTGTTACTCAGGCATTGCCCTACGCGATAGAAGAGCAGGTAGCCCAGAACATAGACACTCTGCATCTGGCGCTTGGCCGGCATACAGAAGATGGTTATCAGGTGGCTGCCATCGACACGGGGCAGATGGCGTACTGGTGGCATTTGCTGAAGGGCTGGCAGAATACGCAAATGACAGCCATTTATCCGGATGCTGCGCTGTTGCCGATGACCGAAAATGGCTGGACCCTCTGCCTGGCAGACCAATCACTATTGATGCGCAGCGACCGGGGTGAATGGCTGGCAATCCAGGCAGGCAACCTGCCGGTAGCGGCCCGGATCATTGCGACCCCTTCGACTGACAGCGTAATGGCAGAAATTCCGGTGCGACTCTACAGTTTCGGCACGGATCGCGAAAACCAGGAGTCAATCATCCGCGAGTTTTCCGAGGTCTCTGAGCGCCTGCAGGTAACGCAGGAAGCACTGGACATGTCGGTTACCGAACTGCTGGCATGGTCTCATCACCAGCAACTGTGCCAGCCGATCAACCTGTGCCAGGCACAGTTTTCAATGAACCCCCGCAACAATGGCGCGTTATCGCCCTGGAAGCCCCTGATCGCCGTGGCTGCCATCTGGTTTGTGATTCAGGTAACACTGGAAATCGGCATGGGAATTTATCACCACCACCAGGCCGAGCAACTGCAAAACCGGGCCATGGCAATCTATCGGGACGTTTTCCCGGAGGATGAAAACACCCATGCCGGTAATGTAAAGCGCGTTATTCAGGGCCAGCTGCGCGCGGCAGAATCCGGCCCCTCACAAGCTGATTTCATGACCTTGCTGCGGTTCACTGGCGACCAGTACAGGCAGTTACCGGACCCTGATTCGGTAACCTTTAATTCCATAAACTACAGCCGGAACCGGGGCGAGCTTGTGGTGGACATTCGCGCTGACAGTTACGACAGGATGAGCCAGTTGCGCAACGGGCTGACCAACGCCGGCGTGCAGGCGCAGATCGGCTCGGTGGTCAACGAACCCGGCGGCGCCCGTGGCCGCTTGACGGTCTCGGGGGATTAATCACATGTGGTCATTTCTGAGCAAACAGCCAGTCATCAGCAAACTGATTGCCCGCTACGATGAACTGCCAGCGAGAGACCGGCATGCACTGGCGGCGCTCGCGTTCGCGTTGCTGCTGGCGGTGCTGTACTTTATGGTCTGGCGCCCGGCGGTGGATTTTCATGACCGTGCCCTGAGTAGCCGTGAAAACGCCAGTGAGTTGCTGGCCTGGATGGAAGCCAATGAAAGCGCCATTCAGGCACTGTCAGCAGAAAATACAACAGCCCCGGGCCGTGTGAACAGGCCGGTAGATGGCCGGGCCTTAATGTCACTGGTTACCCGGACCGCTGGCGAGGTAGACCTGCCACTGCAACGGTTCGAGCCCAGCGGTGATGATGCGGTCCGGGTCTGGCTGGATTCGGTGACCTTTGCCGATGTGGCCGGCTGGCTGGAACAACTGACCACCGAGCACGGGATTATTATTGACCAGGCGTCCATGGATCGGGCCAATGACCCCGGCGTGGTATCGGTTCGATTGACATTGACTATTTGATTGGCCGAAAGCTCTGGATATCCTTACGTTTCCAGATTCATCAAGTTGAGCGGGAGTTACTGTGTCTGACAGCTATGATTATGACCTGATTGTTATTGGTGCCGGTTCTGGCGGTGTCCGCCTGGCCAGAATGTCCGCGCAGCGCGGAGCCCGGGTCGCGGTGGTGGAATCCCGATATCTGGGTGGCACCTGTGTGAATGTGGGCTGTGTGCCCAAGAAGCTCTTTGTATACGGCGCACACGTTCGCGAAGAGCTTGAAGATGCCGCAGGTTATGGCTGGCAGGTGCCCACTGACAACGTCAGTTTTGACTGGCCAACTCTGGTGGCCAACAAGAATGCCGAAATTGAACGCCTTAATGGCATCTATGGTCGCTTACTGGGCAATGCGGGCGTTGAAATTATTGAAGGTACCGCGAACCTTGAGGATCCTCACACGGTCAGGGTAGGGGAGCAGTCGTATTCATCCAGACGCATCACCGTGGCTACCGGAAGCTGGCCTGTGGTGCCGGACATTCCCGGCAAAGAACACCTGCTGACCTCCAATGATATGTTTTATCTGCCGCAGTTACCGCGCCACGCTACCGTCTGGGGCGGCGGCTATATTGCGGTAGAATTTGCCGGCATTCTGGCAGGCCTGGGCGTGGAAACTACCCTGTTGTATCGCGGCGATATGTTTCTGCGGGGCTTTGACGACGATGTTCGGCACTTTACCTTGCAGGAAATGCGCAAAAAAGGCATCGATTTGCGCTTCAACGTTACCATTGATTCAGTCGAGCGGAATGATTCCACGTATGTGGCACAGTTGAGCAACGGAGACCAGCTGGAAACCGGCCTGATCATGGCAGCAACCGGTCGCCGGGCGCTTGTGGACGGGCTGGGGCTGACCGACCTGGGCGTAGAGCTGACGGCTTCGGGGCATGTTCAGGTAGACGACTACTTCCAGACGGCAGTGCCGTCCGTTTATGCGTTGGGAGATGTGATTGGCACCCCTCAACTGACGCCGGTAGCGCTGGCTCAGGCCATGGTGTTGTCGCGCCGCTTGTTTGGTGACGGCCAGGGCGAGATGGATTACAGCGCCATTCCCACCGCGGTATTCAGTCAGCCCAATATCGGTACGGTTGGCCTGACTGAACAGGAAGCCCGCGAAGCTGGCCACCGTGTACGGATTTACCGGTCAGAGTTCCGGCCCATGAAGTACACTCTCAGTGGGCGTGATGAGCGCAGCTTGATGAAGCTGGTGGTGGATGACGAAACTGATCAGGTGCTGGGTGCGCATATGGTCGGGCCGGATGCCGGTGAAATCACCCAGGGTCTGGCGGTGGCCATCAAAGCCGGAGCCACCAAGGCCCAGTTTGATGCGACCATTGGAATTCATCCGACATCGGCTGAAGAGTTTGTCACCATGCGTGAACCGGCGGCCTGACACTCACGAGGGCCCGCTTTGCGGCGGGCCAGTCAGTATTCTGGAGTGTTTTCAGTATCGGCAAGATCGAAGGCCAGCTCGAAACAGATGGATGAGTCCTGGCCTGTTTCAGAACCTACCTTGATGTAACCGCCCATCAGTTCGACCAGTCTCTGCACAGCCGACAAACCTATGCCGCCCTGGGTCGGGTTGTTTCCGGAGTGTCCGAAAACGTTATCAAGTTGCTCCGATGTCATTGGCGAACCGGAATCGGTAACGGTGCAATTGAGCAGCACCCGGCCCTGGTCCACCGGTGAAAGATGAGCCTGGATGCTCACAAAGTCATCGCTGGAGAAATTCACGGCATTTTCAACGAGCCCCGCCAGTATCTGCCGAACCCTGGGAGAGTCGCCGAGAACCAGGACCGATTCGGGCCAGGCCCCCTGGAATTCCATGTCCAGAGAGCCTCCATGTTGTTCGGCTGCCAGCCGAAGAGAGGCCGTACAGTTTTCAACCAGTTTCCTTAGGTCGAAAGCCTGCGTGTCGGGCGAAAAGGCGCCTTCATCCAGGTGAGCGTAATCCAGAATGTCTGAAATTACCGTCAGCAGATCTTCTGTTGACTGCCGGACTGTTCTCAAATGGTGGCTCTGACGTTCACTCAAGGGGTCTTCGCGCACGGCGTCCAGGGTTTTCAGAACACCATGCAGCGGTGTGCGAAGCTCGGTGCTCATGGCAGTCAGAAACCCTGACTTGGCCTGGTTTGCGTGCTCGGCTTTTTGCCGGGCATTTTCAGAAATGGCCAGAGTCTGGTCACGATCCTGTTCCAGTTGTGCCAGATGGCGTGCCAGCTCATTCAGTTGTTGCTGGATTTCCACCACTTCTTTGGCGTTACCTTTCACGGCCACCGGTTGTGTTTGATAATCTCCCTGAATCAGCTGGGAAACCCGACGCGCCAACCTGTGAATGGGGCGCAGAATGTCTTTCAGGAAGTAGTTGACCAGCAAGAGCGTGATCGCGAAAACCACACCGCCTACGGTAATTGAGGCCCATAGTATTTCCTGTTGCCTGGCTTCCAGTAAGCGAGGATCAACGCCAACTTCAACCGTGCCCACACGCAAAGATCCGGAATCACCACTCCAGCTTCCGCTTAACAAGTCACCATTGCCGATTTCGACGGGTTCCTGAAGGATTTCTGCTGCATAAACCCTGTACTCATGGTCCTCACCAGCGGGACTGGTGTCACCGTTGCTGACAAAGCCAAGGCTTTCCCCGATGACATCGGTCACCCGGATCCATTCCGCTTCACTGCGCTGGAGGGACTGCTCAACAATCTGCTCCAGCGCCCGGGAGTTGCCGGAAACAACCGCATATTCCAGTGCCGGTGCCAGGCTGTCTGCGAGCATCTGGCTGGTCTGTGCCAGTTCACTGCGAGCATCATCCAGTCGGGCTGACGTGAAGAAAGCCATCAGAGCAACGAACATCACCACGGCCGGGAACGCACCGAGAAGGAGCAGGCGAGAGGACAGTGACATTCCGGTATTTCTCGCAGGCTGGGTCATTTCGACTCCTCCCGGGCTTCACGTAACATCTGGTCAACGGTATCGGCAATCCAGTCACGATCGGGCAGCGGTATGTTCAGCGATCGTGCAACCTGTTCATTGACTTCAACTCGGTACTCGTCTGGATATTCCGGAGAAGAAAACTCTCCGGAATCAAGGAATCCCAGCAACTGCTCGCTGGCCTGATCCGCCATGACTGAGAAGGGCGTGTAACTGGACGCCAGAGAACCGGCTTTCACATAGCCCTGGTCCGGGCCGATCAGGATTTTGTTGCGGCGATAGGCGGTTAACAGTATGTGTTTGATGCTGCGAGGGTTATAGATCTTGTCATCCGGCCCGGCAAGCAGGAAATCGCCATAACTGAGAGCACGGTTCAGGGTGGGGATGAGCTGCTCTTCGCTATCTGCAATAAAAACTCTGGCGCCAAGACCGTAGGCTGACAACTGATCGACCAGCGGTTCGTAGATCTCAGCGGATTCCGTGGTGGCCAGCAATGCGATTTTTGTGGCCTGGGGCAGGATGGCTTTACCGGTTAACGCCTGGCGTAGCAAAGGGACATCGTAGTAAACGGCGCCGATCTGGCCGGGAAACTGGTTGATGTACCCCTCAATAAAGTTCTTTTCCACGAGTACCGCGAGCACATTAGCACTGCGGTCTGCCTCTCGCACGCGGGAGAAAGCAGAAGGGCCAATGGCCACAACCGGGCTTTCATTTTCTGTGGGGCGGAGGGCATCGGAAGGAACAAGCCTCAGTGTGGCTGCGTCCTCAATGCGCTCTTCGATTAACCGGATAACGTGTTTGTCCAGCGCACTATTGCCGGAGCCGGCTACGGGGATTATCCGGGCTGCAACAGTGTCCTGCGCAAGCGCCCCTGCAGACAACAAAAGCAGGGGGACAACCAGGCTGGTCAGCCAGGCTGACAAAGTCAGAACTATGCGTTCACGCCATCCTGGCGCTTCAGAGCCGGTGTTCGGTTTCATACCTTCCTGGTTATCCGTTCCATTTCAGAGCCTGGTTCATAACATCAGAATTTAAGGCTGGCTTCCACAAAAAATTGGTTGTGATTGGCAATGATGTTATCTGAGCTCAGTTCCGCCTCGCGGTTCAGATAATGTTGCATGGTAAAAGCCAGTTCCGCGTTGTAGCGGGGGCCGTAGAACCGTTTGCTGAGGCGCGCATCAATGCGCTCGAACTGCTCGTGTTTACGGTTGAATTCATCGGCCCAGTAAAACGCAGAAGACGCAGTCAGATCCAGGGGCAGTTCCTGAATGATGGCAAGACTGCCGGAGTGACGAACAGACATGCGCTCAAGGATTTCGGCCTGATCTTCCTGCTCTCCTGGATCGTTGTCCAGTACGCCACCGGTGTACCAGGTATCCTGGTCCAGGTAGGCGTAACTTGCGCGGAATTTCGTGCCCGAGATCTCAATGCCGCCTTCCAGTTCAAAGCCCTTCTGGTCAATGGCGTAGCTGTTCTCAAGAGACCATTCCTTGAGCTGAATGATGCCCCCGATCATGTCCCGCATCCTGTCACGGAAGCCGCGCACTTCCAGAGAAAGCAAGGCCTGGCTCAGCGGAAACTGTCCAAAATAGCTTATTTCATAAGAGGTTATGCGCTCTTCTTCAAGCTCATTGTCAGCTGTGTTCAGGGCGCCGGTCTTCAGAGCTTCTGCGGTAGTAACACGCGTGCCCTCCAGGTCTGAATAGGTGTCCGGCCTAACATTGGTCAGTGTATAACCATAGTCACTGCTTTGCTCGAACGCATCCGGCGTACGAACCGCCTCCGAGTAAACAAAGCGCAGTGCCTGATTGTCATTCAAGATAAAGTTGGCGGCTACGCGGGGCGAGAAGTAGTCGTCGCCGGTGGTGCTGGTTCTTTCCCAGTTACCGCCAGCATTCAGTGTCAGCCAGCGCCAGGGGGTGTATTCCACATTGCCGAATACGCGGGATTGGTAAACCTCATGCCGGCCATTGAAAAGGGTGTCGGAGCGGAGAATATCCTTGCGGAACCCGGTGCCGGTTACCAGCTTCAGGTCTTCAGTGAAGAGTACGGTATCCTGGAGCTCGACTTCCATCCGGGTGTCTTCGTAGTTGTCGTCGATGTCAGCAAAGAAGGCATTGGGCTCGTCGACAAAACATTCATCATCACCAGTGGTCTCATCCTCTGAATTGAGCGGTGTGCCGTCCCTCAAGCACTGCGCGGCTGTCTGGCCCCAGGCAATTTCATACTCCTGCTCCCGGTCAAAGTTTTCCACCGCCGCCTGGATATGGAAGAAATGATTGTCCGAGACCTGGTGATTGAATTTCGCCTGCAGGTGGTAGTCACGGAGATCAATGTCCGGATTCTCGTTGGCCTCAAGGGAGCCACTTTTGTTCTGATCCCGCTTATCAACACCCTCCACAATACCGGCGCGAAGTTGCAGGTCTGACTGGCCGGAAAGCCGGATCCGGGAATCCCAGTTAAGCGAATCGATGTCCTTGCCGTCGTGGAAGTCTTCGCCTTCATCGTCGTAGTCGAAGCCGTCAAACTTTCGTTTCTCGTAAGTCAGCCGCCAGTCTATAAGCTCACCAGTGTCGCCCGCCGACCCGACAGTCCGGAAATAGCCCCTGGAGCCGCTGCTTACATACGTCTCGACACCCGCCGTATCAGCCGGGTTTCGGGTAATAATGTTAATGGTGCCAAGGAACGCATTGATGCCGTACGCGGCAGAATTGGGCCCCCTGGCCACCTCTATGCGTTCGATCATTTCCAGCGGAACCGGCATGGTTTTCCAGTCCATGTCCGACAGAGTGGCCCGGTGAGCCGTACGCCCGTCCACCAGTACCTGCATGCGCCGCTGCTCGTAATGGCTGGTACCATGGTAGGTCACTGAGGGCTGATGGCTGCCCACGAAGTTGACCGTCATACCGGGCACGAGGCGGAAGACTTCATACAGGTTCATAATGCCAAGATTACGAATCAGATCGCCTTCAATAACCGTGGTGCTGCCGGGAACCCGGGTTTTGGGCTGGCGCAGACGAGTGGTGGTGAGAACTTCGGGAATGTCGTCCGTGAACACCGGCAAGTCATCACTGAAACTGGCAACATCTGTTTCGGCATGGGATGTGCCGGCATAAAGAGTCGCAACCGATGTGGCCAGAAGTGCCGGCAATAACGCAGACAACGGCGAGGACTTGTCGTTCTGGATTGATTTCAGGTAATTCGTATTGGTCATGATAATCGTTCTATAATCGGGCGGCTTTACAGCTTTACTCGCTCTGCGGTAAGAGTAAGGGACAGTAGGCGTTTTGTCTTCAGAAAGTACATATTTTATTAAGCCGGAGTTGGCGTTTTATGAATTGCTGGGAAATTCTGGGCATTGAACCCACTCAGGATCAGGATCGGATCCGCCAGGCCTATGAGGGCCAGATGAAGTTTGCCTCAGAGCAGGAGGCAAAAGATCTTGAGCGTGCCTTCCGGGAAGCGACGGGCGAGATGCCACCGGCCGGCAATACAGCGTCGTCTGAACAGAAGCCGGCGGAAGTTCAGCCAGAAAGCTCCGCGCCGTCTCCCGATTATGGGAACCAGGATAGCGCTGAGGGGGCGCTGAGCGCTCAGGATAACCAGATTGTTCGCGAAGTGATTATTCAGGTGAAGGCTCTGCTCAATGATGATAACCGTATGAAAGATGCGGGCATCTGGAAGGCTATTCTGTGTGAGCCACCAGCCGATCAATTGCCATTGCGTCGGGAGATTGCCCGCCAACTGGAACCTCAGGTCCGCCCCATGGCCGAGAATGGCAGCTTTCCCCAGCCGGTAGCGCAATTCCTTGGCGACTGGTTTGATTGGTTCAGAGTGAGCGAAGCGGCACAGGAGCCGGACCCGAAGCGCTTCCCTGAAGCCGGCGCGAGTGACGAATCACAACCTGAGGAAGCTGAAGATCAGCCTCCCCAGATCGTCAATTTCTGGCCAGCGGTGATCGGATGGATTGTTGGCCTGGCGATATTAGCGACAATCTTCGGTGGTATGGGTAACGGCTGAAGCCTGTTCAATTTTTGCCCGATACCGTTCGGCCAGAATGGCGCCAACAATCACCTGAATCTGGTTGTAGCACATGATCGGCAGAACAATCATGCCGAAGCCAGGGTGGCCGGAAAACAGTACCTTGGCCATAGGCAGGCCGGAGGCCAGACTCTTCTTGGAGCCGCAGAACACCACTGCGGCCTCGTCTTCCAGACTGAACCCCAGTTTTCTCACCATTAGCCGTGCAACAAGCATGAAGAACGCCAGCAGCGCAAAGCACAGCGCAATGGTCAGTGCGATCGCCTGAACCGGCAGTTTCTGCCACAGCCCACTGGCTACCGAATGGGAAAATGCAGAATAAACGATGATCCAGATCACGCTCTTGTCATAGCGCGCCATGAAGGCTTCGTTACGCGACAGGATGCCCCCCAGCCATGGCCGCAGGGCGTGACCAACCGCAAATGGCAGCAACAGTTGCAGCATGATGTCTTTCAGTGCTTCCGCTACCGAGAAATCACTGGCTCCCGATGTGGATACCAACAAAAGCAACAGGAAAGGTGTGAGCATCATGCCGAAGACGTTGGAGGCGGCAGCGCTGCAGATAGCCGCCGGTACATTGCCTTTTGCCAGGGCGGTGTAGGCAATGGATGACGACACCGCCGATGGCAGAACCCCCAGATATAAAAAACCCAGCCCCAGATCTTTTGGCATCCAGTCTGGCACGATATGGCTGAGGCCGTTGATGGGCAGCACCATCAACGGAAACAGCACGAATGTCAGCGAGGTGATCAGGATGTGCAGGCGCCAGTGGGTGGCCCCGGCAATAATCTGTTGTCGGGACAGCGCAGCGCCATGGAAAAAGAACAGCAGAGCCACGGCCAGGGTGCCAATTGTCGACAGCGTTTCAGCGGCCTGGCCGGTAACCGGCAGAACCGAGGCAAGAACAATCGCGCCCAATAGCAACAGAGTGAACGTGTCGATACGAAGTTTCATGGCTGCTTCCCCTTCAGAACATTCAGACTGGGGGAGAGCAGGGCGCGGGAAAGGGATTCCGCTTTGCCGGCGTCTTTGCGGCGAATAGCCGCCAGCAGCAGCTCGTGATCCTCTTGCGTCGGCTCTGGTAAGTCGGCGTCTTTTTCTGTGCGCTCAATGGTCTGGCCCACGGCGTGCGAAAAGTAATCGTACAGCTCGATCAAGGCTGTGTTGTGGGAGGCTCTTACCAGTGCATGGTGAAACGCCTGATCATGACGTATACGCTCCGCAATACCAGTTCCCGCAGCAGCCCGGGCATCCAGGGCGCTGGTCATGATTTTAAGGTCTGCATCATTCCGGCGACCGGCTGCCAGTCGGGCGGCTTCAGTTTCGAGCATAATGCGAACTTCAATCTGTTCCGCCAATCGGGTACGGGCGATGCGCCGCAATGTTTCGCCGGCATCCCGGTTGGCTCTTACGTAAGTGCCGTCGCCCTGACGGGTTTCCAGCATGCCCACATGCACCAGTACCCGCACCGCCTCCCTGATGGTATTCCGGCTGATGCCCAGCGCTTCAGACAACTCCGATTCCACCGGCAGGCGAGCGCCGATGGGCCATTCTCCGCTTTCAATGTTATGACGCAGGCTTTCAATGGCGGTTTCCACCAGAGAGCCTTTCCGGATGGGTGAGAGCATGTACTTTAATCCTTTGTTATGGTGACCCAATCATCCTATGTTTGGGTCGAAACCACAACCCTGGGGCCGGAACCGCTTCAGGAAGTGTCAAAAGCCAACAGCTCTTCGGCCTGCTGATCAATAAGCTGATGCACCATCGGTGATTCAAACTGGCGGTGAATGCGGATGGCGTAAAAGTCCTCAAATACACCGGGCAGGGCGCCGTAATTACGGAGTTTTCCATTCTTCAGTTCGTCACGCACCACCACCGGCGGCAGAACCGCGAAATGGCCGGTGTCGCGGGTGAGCAGCCGCATCATGGCCATATCGTCTACTTCCGCGACAATCACAGGGTACGCTTTGTGCACATCGCACAGTTGGTCAAACGCCTGGCGGATGTTGTTTTCCGGCCCGGGAAGAATCAGCGGTTTTTCCCTGATAATCGTCTGAAAGCCTTCATCCGTGCCGGCACCGTCGGGCGGGCCGATCAGGCTCACGGGTTGGCGAGCCATCAGCCGGGAACGCCAGGGGTTCTGGTCGTCACCCTGCACCGGCTGGTTGGAAAGAATCAGATCCAGCCGATGGGCTGACAGCCGTCTGAGCAGATCGTCGAGTACGCCGCTGTGGAGCTTCAGATCAAGATCGCCCCGGCCCAGCAGGGGCCGAAGAAAACCTTCCTGGAAATTGCGGGATAAAGTGGCAACGGCACCGATGCGCAGCGTTTCCCGGTTGGTGTGCTGGCCCGAACGTAACAATGCTTCCAGCTCGGCGCCCCGACGGAAAATTTCCTCGGCGTAGGTAAAAGCGACCCGCCCGGCTTCTGACAACTTCAGCTTGCGCCCTTCACGCACAAAGAGGTCATAGCCCAGGCTTTGTTCGAGCTTTCGTATCTGCCCGGACAGTGCTGACTGGGAGATGTGCAGTGATTCCGCTGCCCGGGTCAGGTGGCCCACGCGCGCCACCGTCCAGAAATAGTAAAGATGATGATAATTCAAGCGCATCAGAACAGTTCTTTTTAAGTGAACGGTTTGATCAGTATAAACCATTTTTTATATGGTTCGAGTAGTGACAAAGTGGCGCTCATCAAAAAGGAGCCACTGATGAGTTCACTCTTGCCCACTTTATCGTTATCCCTGTTGTCACTCTGGTTGCTGCTGCCAGCCGGATTTTTGCTGGTTGCAGGTTATGCCCGCCTGAAAGGGAGTAACCCGGCCAGCTCTCGCACCTGGGCCGTGGCGGAACGGCTTTTTCTGGCATTCCTCGGGGCGACGATCGCCATTGGTCTCTGGTTGCTCGCCCCCAACGCCCGCGTGGAACAGAGTCTGGAGCAGGCCAGCGAGGCATTAGGCCTCTTTCCCGATGGCCTGTCGTTCTGGATGGCTCTGCTGGTGTCGTTCATTGGCTGGGTGATTCTGCGTTATGCCCGGGACTACCTGAGAGGCGACCCGGCGGCAGAGCGGTTTTTGCCCGGGTTCCTGGCCACGATTGTCAGTGTGTTGGTGCTGGTGACTACGAACAATCTTTTTCTGCTGGCGGCTGCCTGGATCGGCGTCAGCCTTTCGCTGCACCAGCTCCTGACCCTGTACTCAGATCGTGAGCAGGCCCGGCTGGCCGCAGCCAAGAAGTTTATTGCCAGCAGGCTCGGCGATCTGGCCATCCTGGTGGCCGTGCTCCTGATCTGGAACCACACTGGCACTTACCACATTTCAGAGCTGCACCAGGCCCGTGAGACTGGCTCTGGTCTTTCGCTGGAAATGGCTTCGGTATTTCTGGCGGTGGCCGCCGTTCTGAAGTGCGCCCAGATTCCCTTCCATGGCTGGCTTCTTCGGGTAATGGAAGCTCCAACACCGGTCTCCGCCCTGCTGCACGCTGGTGTCATCAACCTGGGTGGTTTCCTGTGGCTGCGCCTGTTTCCGGTGTTCGACGGCTTCACCGCCGGCCACTGGATTCTGCTGGTTTTTGGTGGTGCTACGGCGGTGATTGCGAGTCTGGCCATGATGACCCAGAGCTCGGTCAAGCATGCGCTGGTGTGGTCCACCAATGCCCAGATGGGGTTCATGCTGTTTGAAATCGCATTGGGCGCCTACACTCTGGCGTTCCTGCATTTGCTGGCACACTCATTGTACAAGGCCCACTCCTTCCTGGCGGCGGGGCGCACGGTCAACGCCAGTGCCATCCAGTTCGAGAGTGGCGCGTGCCGCCTGCAGTTCGGGTTGTCCTTGCTGGGTATGGGGCTGGCGGGCAGCCTGCTCTGGTTCCTGCCCGAGTTAGTGGAGGGCAAGTCCGTACTGGGAGCTGTTCTGGTACTTGCTGTGGGTGCCATGGTAATGGGCGCCCCAACAGACAGCCGCCTGATCAGCCGGCTGTGGACACTCGGCCTGGCCCTCGCCCTGGTGCCCACTTACGCACTGTTGAACAGTCTGTTGGCGCCGGCATTGCCCGCCTCTCCTGAGTTTTCGCTGCCTTTGGCCGCAAGCATCGTTGGCTGGGTATTGCTGATTGGCCTGGCGGGCCTGTCATGGTTGCTGATGTTTCGGCCTCAGGCTGCCTGGTTTGACGGTCTGCACTGGAACATGAATCAGGGGCTGCTACTGGATCGGCCGTTTGAGCGCCTGATCCGTCGCTGGGCCGGCAAGCTGCTTTTGCCTGAACCTTCTAAGAAACAACTACGGGCCTCACGCACCTACTCGGGAGAATTGGTATGAGCACGGCTGAAAATCTGGTTGAAAAAAATGCGCCATTTTATCTGAGTGCCATTGATGAGGCTTGCGGGCGTATCGCGCCGGTATGGCCGCTCGATCAATGGATTGCGGTGAATCCCTGGTGGGGGCATAAAGACCAGCTGGCTACAGATGCCCACCGCGAGCTGCAGCAACGGAACAATGCCGGGTTGCTGATGCCTTCGACCTTTTATCTGAATGCCTGGCGGGAAGGGCGAATCACAGACAAGGCTCTGCGAGATGCAGCCAACGAAGCCGGGGCAGGAGATTCGCCGGATATTGACCGGATGATCAGCCTGCTTGAGAACAACCCCGTGGAGCGCACACCGTTTGCCTCCGCTACCACGTTGCTGAAGACCAATGAAGGCAGCTCTTTTGTTCAAAGTGTCCGTGAATTGCTGGGGCGGGTGTGCAGTCAGTATTTCGATCAGCGTCAGGCGCGTTGGAAAACCGTGAATCAGCAGGGTGGCCTGTACCGCTTCTGGCTCAAGCGCGCCGTTCCGGTACTAAGCCATGCGTTTAGCCCGGAACCGGTACGCCAGCGTCTGGGGCAACTGACTGGCGACTGGCAACATGACCTTGACCGTGTGGCCAGTGAGCTGGCATATGGCCCTTCTGAGTTGACGGCACTTGCTCACCACCTGATGTTGCAGGTGCTGGGTTGGGCCTCCTGGTGCCGGGGTGAGGACTTCAGGCATCAACTGGACAACCAATCCTCGGAGTTCACCGCGCAACTGGCGGTATCGTTGCTGGTGTGTGAATGGCTGGCCGAACAGGTATTGCCGCGATCTTATCGTGAGCAATCTGGTCCGTTACCGCAAGAGCATGAGGAATCCCGGCAAACGCGTAAGCGTGAAGAGGTGTTGTGGCTCTGGCACCGGGCGTACGAAAAGGCCTGGCAGGATGACTTTTTGAAACCCCTGTCGGGCAGGGCAGCCGCGAGTGGACCTGCTGAGGGTTCCGTGCCCGAGGTGCAGGCTGTTTTCTGTATCGATGTTCGTTCAGAGGTTATCCGCAGGCACCTGGAGGCGGTATTCCCGGCCATCCAAACTCTCGGGGTGGCGGGCTTTTTTGGCATGCCTGTGGTCCATGACTCACAGGGCCCAGCACCGGAAGAAAAGCTGATGCCGGGATTGCTGGCGCCTTCGGTGCGCTATCAGGACACCACGGGCGACAAGGCAAAGGACCAGCAACTCAAACAGACCCGCTACCATCGTCAACGGGTGCGGGACTCTGTACGCCGGGCAAAATATTCCAGCCTTTCGACGTTCACCGTGGTGGAAACCACCGGGCTGGCCTGGGCGTGGAAGCTGGTCCGGGACAGCCTGAATCGCAATCCGGCCAGCCATTCCGCGCATGGGCCGGGGCAATGGCAGAATCTGAACGGAGAGCCCCTGCCCATTGAGAGCCGGACGGATCTGGCGGAAGGGTTGCTCCGGGCCATGTCGTTGACCGAAAACTTTGCCCCGATTCTGCTGTTGGTAGGCCACGGCGCCCACACAGACAACAACCCGAATCAGGCCGGGTTGGCCTGTGGTGCTTGTTGCGGAAAGAATGGCGGGACCAACGCCCGCATGGCCGCAGAACTTGTGAACGACCCGCAGGTACGCCAGCAGTTGGCGCAGCGAGGAATCCACATTCCCGAGGATACGGTGGCGCTGTCTGCCGAGCACTGCACGGTAACCGATCAGATTCGGATGGTGGACGAGAGTCCAGTGACAGAGGGGCACCGGGCGCTGATGAACCGGCTGAAAACAGCACTGGAACAGGCAGGTGCAGAATGTCGCCGGGAGCGCGCACCCGCCCTTGGGGTGTCTGTTGCCAACGATGCCGAATGCCTTGAGTCCCTTGAATCCCGCACACGCAACTGGGCGGAAGTCCGCCCGGAATGGGGGCTGGCCAATAACGCTGCCATGGTCATTGCGCCAAGAAACCGTACGCGGGGATTGACGTTAAACGGGCGCAGCTTTTTGCACGACTACCGGCCGGAGAGGGATCCGGACGGGCAGATCCTCAGCGCTTTGATGAACGCCCCCATGGTGGTGGCCAACTGGATTAATATGCAGTACTTCGCGTCGGTAACCCAGCCAAGTATTTACGGTGCCGGCAGTAAACTGCTGCACTCCGTGGTGGGGGGAAACATCGGCGTCGTGGAGGGCAATTCACTGGATCTGCGCATTGGCTTGCCCTGGCAGTCTGTGCACGACGGCGAACGTTTCCGGCACGAGCCTATGCGTTTGACCGTCGTGATCGATGCCCCTGCCGAACGTATCGAGCAGATCATCGGGAGCAGCCCGAATGTCAGAGCCCTGGTGGAAAACCAGTGGCTCTGGTTATGCCGGTTTGGAGCCGCCGGCATTGAGCACTTCAGGGATGGGCAGTGGCAGTCGTAGGGTAATGCCAGTCCACGGTGCGTGGCTGGCTGCCGGCATCGGTGAACAGGTGGCCGATGTCGGGTATTGCGTACCAGAGATCGCCTCTTGCCGGAGCGTAACGGGCGAATTCGTTGTGACTCATGCCGATCTCCCACAGCGCCTGGCTGTGCCAGCCCTCCGGCTGTAACTCCAGACGAACCTCGGAGCCGATCAGGCTGACCGATTCAATCCGCAGCGGCAGTCTGGCATGGGCCGACGGAGCCCGGGCCAGCTGCACCTCATGAGGCCGCATATAAAGCTGCGCCTCGCGATCCCCCTGAACGCTGGGCAGTGATACCCAGGCATCGCCTTGTGTGAGCTTCTGGTTTTTCAGCTTGCCTTCAAGAACATTGACATGCCCGAGGAAATCAAACACAAACCGGCTTTCCGGGCGGGCATAGAGCACAGCGGGCTCGTTAACCTGTTCAACCTGGCCATGGCTCATGACGACCACCTGATCTGACAACTCCAGGGCTTCTTCCTGATCATGGGTGACAAAAATGCTGGTGAAGTGGAACTCGTCGTGCAAGGCACGCAGCCAGCGGCGAAGATCCTTCCGCACCTTGGCATCCAGCGCCCCAAAGGGTTCATCCAGCAGCAGAATGCGGGGTTTGGTGGCCAGTGCACGAGCCAGTGCCACCCGTTGTTTCTGCCCGCCAGACAGCTGAGTCGGATAGCGGTTGGCCACATCCGGAAGCTGGATCATCTCCAGAAGCTGGTTCACTCTCGCCCGGATTTCCTGCTTGGATGGCCGTTGTTTGCGAGGGAGGGATTCCAGGCCAAAGGCAATATTTTCAGCCACCGTCAGGTGCTTGAACAGTGCGTAGTGCTGGAATACAAAACCGATATTGCGATCGCGTACATGTAGGTCGCTGACATCGTCACCGCCGAACAGAACGCGCCCGGCGTCTGAAGACTCGAGGCCGGCGATGATGCGCAACAGCGTGGTCTTGCCGGAGCCCGATGGGCCGAGCAGGGCGGTCAGCTTGCCTTCGGGTATATCCAGGTTGACGTTATCCAATGCCTGGAAGCCGCTAAAATTCTTGCTGATGTTTTCAATGGTAATGCTCATGTTCAGACACCTCCTTTTTCGGGCGCCGGATGTTCTGGCCGCGATTGCCGCCACTCGACGAAGGCCTTGGCAATCAACGTAAGAATCGCGATGCCTGCCAGCAGGGATGCACTGGCGAAGGCTCCAACCACATTGTAATCCTGATAAAGCAGTTCAACATGCAGCGGTAAAGTGTTGGTTTGGCCGCGAATATTACCTGATACGACTGACACGGCGCCGAACTCGCCAACGGCTCGCGCGTTGGTCAGGATAACGCCGTAGATCAACGCCCATTTGATGTTGGGCAGAGTGATTTTCCGGAATACGCGCCAACCGGAAGCGCCCAGCACCACGCCGGCCTCTTCCTCTTCGCTGCCTTGTTGTTGCATCAGCGGAATCAGCTCCCGGGCAACGAACGGGCAGGTCACGAATACGGTAACCATCACGATACCGGGCCAGGAGAACATCAACTGGATATCGTATTCAGTCAGCCAGCTGCCTACCCAGCCATTACGGCCATACAACAACAAATACAGCAGACCTGCGACCACCGGTGACACGGCAAACGGAATGTCGATCAGTGTGATCAGCAGCTTGCGGCCGGGAAACCGGAAACGGGTAACCGACCACGCCAGAGCCGTGCCGAATACCAGGTTCAGGGGGACGGTCAGCAAGGCAACGAACAGGGTCAGCCCGATGGCATGGAGCGTGAATTCGTCCATCACATTGCCGGCAAACGTGCTCCAGCCGGCACTGAGCGCCTGATAAAAAATCACAACGAGAGGGATCACAAGAAGCACCAGGGTAATCCCCAGGGCCAGCCCCACCAGCGATCGGCGTACCCACGGCTGATCGCCAACTCTGTGATGCCTGGCGGCCATTTAACGGCCCTCCAGGCGGCGCAGATACCGGCCTTGCCAGATATTGATGGCGAACAGTAATACCAACGACACCAGCAGAACCAGAGACGCAATAGCGCTGGCGGCGGCGTAGTCGTATTCCTGCAGGCGCACGAAGATCATCAGGCTGGTTACTTCACTGACGTAGGGCGTGTTGCCGGCAATAAAGATAATAGCGCCGAATTCGCCAAGGCTGCGGGTGAATGACAGCGCAATGCCCGTCACCAGTGCCGGCCACAACGACGGAAAAATCACCTTCCGGAACACCCGGCCATCGGAGGCTCCCAGGCTAACGGCGGCTTCTTCATCGGCTGGCGACATCTCCTCCAGCACCGGTTGTACCGTACGCACCACAAACGGAATGCTGGTGAACGCCATGGCCACCACAATGCCCAACGGTGTGTAGGCCACTTCAATGCCGGCTTTTGCCAGAGCCTGGCCATACCAGCCGTTCTGAGCAAACAGGGTGGCAAGGGTAATGCCGGCGACCGCCGTTGGTAGGGCAAAGGGAAGATCGACAACCGCATCGACAATGCGCTTGCCGGGGAAGTCATAGCGCACCAGCACCCAGGCCAGCAGCAGGCCAAAGAAACCGTTGAACAGAGAAGCGGCCAGTGCCGTCCAGAGCGTTACTTTATAGGATGCCACCACCCGGGGATCTGTGACGGTGAACCAGAACTGGTCCCAGGTCATCCCGGAGGTTTCCATCACCAGGCCGGTGAGCGGGAGCAGCAGTACCAGACTGACAAAAAACAGCGAAATGCCAAGGCTCAGACCGAACCCCGGCAATACCCGTTTGCTGTGGCCAAAGCGCCGCCGCACGGGGGCGGCGCTTACTGCCTGAGAAGACACTGACATGCGCGCCTCTTACCGCTGACGCTGCAACTGGTCAAGCTTGCCACCACTGGTGAAGTGGGTCTTCATGGCGTTGTCCCAGCCACCAGCAATGTCGTCAATGGACTTGAGCTTCACTTCAGGGAAGCGATCTGCATTTTCCTGTTTTACGGTTTCATTGTGAACGCGGTAGTTAAACCCGCCGAGCAGCCGCTGAGACTCTTCCGAGTAAAGGTGCTTGAGATATTCTTTCGCCAGCGCTTCGGTGCCATTCTGTTCGATATAGTCATCGATCCAGGTAACCGGGAACTCGGCCAGGAAACTGACCTTCGGGGTTACCGGCAGGTACTCGCCGTTTTCATAGCGGTCTGCAATATTGAGTACTTCGGATTCGAAAGTCAGCAGTACATCGCCAATGCCGCGCTCAATAAAGGTGGTGGTTGCCCCTCTGCCACCGCTGTCGAAGACCTTCACACGGGAAAGCAGATCAGACATGAACTGATCGATTTTTTCCTGATCGTCGCCGTAGGTTTCCTGGGCGTAGCCAAGGGCGGCGAGATAGGTATAACGGGCATTGCCGGACGTTTTCGGGTTCGGCATCACCAGGTCCACATCTTCGCGAACCAGATCATCCCAGTTCTCGATGTTCTTGGGGTTTCCCTCCCGCACCATGAACGCCATGGTGGAGTAATAGGGAGAGCTGTTGTTAGGCAGACGGTCGGCCCAGTCTTCGGGAATCAGGTTGCCGCGTTCGTGCAGGATATTGATGTCGGTGACCTGGTTAAAGGTAGCCACATCGGCTTTCAGACCCTGAATAATGGCTTGCGCCTGCTTTGAAGAGCCGGCATGGGATTGCTTGATTTCGACGGTTTCACCGGTCTTTTCGAGCCAGTGTTGCTTGAACTCTTCGTTGTAGGCAGCGAAAAGCTCGCGGGCAATGTCGTAAGAGGTGTTGAGCAGCTCGCGGTCTGCAGAGAGTGCAGGCTGGGCGGAAAGCAGGGCTGCGCCCAGGGCTAGTCCTTTCAGCAGGTATTTCATGGGTGGCTCCTCAGAATGTGGTGATGATTATCTGAGGAGCAATGTATCAAAGCTTTTTAAGAACTAAAAATAATAAAATAAAATATTTAAAGCGTTTTTGAGAATATGGGTCAGTAGCGGAGCAGAGCCGAGCCCCAGGTAAAGCCGCCCCCGAACGCTTCGAGCAAGAGCACCTGATCACGCTTGATGCGGCCATCACGTACCGCCTCGTCCAGCGCCAGAGGAATAGAAGCCGCAGACGTGTTGCCATGCTTGTTCACGGTAACCACCACCTGATCCATCGGCATATTCAGTTTGCGGGCAGTAGCAGCAATAATCCGGAGATTTGCCTGATGCGGTACCAGCCAGTCTACGTCTGATTTCTGCATCTGGTTGGCTTCCAGGGTTTCATCAACAATCCGCCCGAGCGTGTTTACCGCCATTTTGAACACTTCGTTGCCTTTCATTTCCACAAATGCGGTGCCGGCTTTTACAGCATCGAATTCGTTGGCAACGCCACAGGGAACGTGCAGCAGCTTTTCATAGCGGCCATCGGCATGCAGGTGGGTGGAAAGAATGCCGGTTTCTTCGCTGGCCTCCAGTACCACAGCGCCAGCACCGTCACCAAACAACACGCAGGTGCCGCGATCGTTCCAGTCCAGCAGGCGGGAGAAAACTTCAGCGCCGATCACCAGTGCCTTTTTACTGGAGCCGGAGCGAATGAATTTCTCGGCCGTGGCCAGCCCGTACACAAAGCCGGAGCAGACGGCCTGGATATCAAACGCGGGGCAGCCAGTCTGGATGCCAAGACGAGCCTGAAGTAGACAGGCGCAGCTGGGAAAGACTTTATCCGGCGTGGTGGTGGCAAAAATAATCAGGTCAATGTCGTTGGCCTGGAGCCCGGCGGCCTCGAGTGCGCGCAAGGATGCCTGTTCGGCGAGATCAACGGTGCTCTGGCCTGGCAGGGCAATGCAGCGTTCCTCTATACCGGTTCGTTCACGAATCCATTGATCAGAGGTATCTACCCGTTTTTCGAGATCGAGATTGGTGACGATGTTGTCTGGCAAGTAGGAGCCAGTACCGGCAATACGTGCAAAAGTCATGCGTCGCTTCCAGAGTCCGATAGATTCAATAAAACCCCATCGTACCCCTTTCTGCCGGCCCGGGTAATTAGCGGTTTGTCATAGTCCGCCCGACTAAGGTAAGTCGGGCGATTGTGGTATTGCTTTTTTTAATTTTTTTTCAGGGTTTTCATGTCGATAACAAAGCGGTATTTCACATCGCCTTTTTTCATCCGTTCGTAGGCCTCGTTGATATTACGGATATCCAGCATCTCGATATCACAGGAGATATCGTGCTCAGCGCAGAAATCCAGAACTTCCTGGGTTTCCGGCATACCACCGATCAGCGAGCCCGCCAGTACGCGGCGTTTACTGACCAGTTGCATAGCCTCAATCGCCGGCTCAACCGGTTCCAGCAAGCCCACAAGAATGTGGGTGCCGTCGTGCTTGAGGCAATTAAGGTAAGGGTTCAGGTCATGCTGTACCGGTACGGTGTCCAGCAGGAAGTCGAACGATTCTGTGGCCGCTTCCATCTGAGCTTCGTCAGTAGAGATCACGACATGATCGGCGCCTTGCTTTTTCGCTTCTCCGACCTTGCTTTCTGAACGCGTGAAAATTGTTACTTCCGCGCCCAGCGCTTTGGCGATTTTCACGCCCATGTGACCCAGGCCACCCATACCAATAACGCCGACTTTGTGGCCTTTACCAACGCCGAAGTGGCGCAATGGCGAGTAAGTGGTAATGCCGGCGCAAAGAATGGGGGCGGCAGCTGCAGGGTCCAGTTTTTCCGGAACACGGACCACAAAACGATCACTAACCACCACATCAGTGGAATAGCCACCAAAGGTAATGGTGCCGTCGTAGCGGTCTTCGCCATTATAGGTGGCCGTCATGCCTTCCGAGCAGTATTGCTCCAGGCCGTCTTCACAGGCAGAGCAGGTGCGGCAGCTGTCGACCATGCAGCCAACGCCAACCAGATCGCCCACTTTATAGTCTTTAACGTCCGGGCCGACGGCGGTAACGCGGCCCACGATTTCATGGCCGGGCACCACCGGGTATTGGGTAACGCCCCAGTCATTCTCGGCAAAGTGGATGTCGGTGTGACAGACCCCGCAGTAATCAATGTCGATTGCTACGTCGTCTGAGCGCAGTTGCCGGCGTTCAAAAGAATAGGGTGCCAGGCCCGAAGTCGGACCTGTCGCTGCATATGCTTGGGTATTCGCCATATCTGGACTCCCTGGAATGCATGAGTTGCTGCAGTGTGTACGATTAGCAGGCTAACAGGATCACCAAGGCTCGTACAGATAAAGGCATTTGAATTTTAGAGACGGTCGGTCTAATATCTGTTGTATGGAAACGTTGAAGCAACAAACACCGCGTCGGCGCGGAAGACCACCGAAAGATCGGGAAGACCTGACTCACACGCGGGAACTGTTACTGCGTGCCGGTTTGGAGGTGCTGACCGAAAAGGGTTTCTCGGCCACGGGCATTGATGAAATCCTGAGCCGGGTAGGTGTTCCGAAAGGGTCTTTTTATCACTACTTCAAAAACAAAGAAGCCTTCGGATTGGCCCTGATCGACCGTTATCGTCGGTACTTTGCGCACAAGCTTGATCAACACCTGCTCAACACCCGGCTAACGCCGCTCGCCAGAGTGCGTGCCTTCGCTGACGATGCGGCCGAAGGCATGGCTCGCCATGAGTTCCGGCGGGGCTGCCTGGTTGGCAATCTGGGGCAGGAAATGGGAGTGTTGCCTGAGAGTTTCAGGGCTAAACTTATGGAAACATTCGATGACTGGCAGCATCGCTTTGCGGCCTGTCTGGAAGAAGCCCAGCGCCGGGGTGAATTGGCGCAACATGCAGATACCCGACAGCTCGCCAGTTTTTTCTGGATTGGCTGGGAGGGAGCCGTTTTAAGGGCCAAGCTGGAGCAGCGTGCGGCGCCGCTTGAGATTTTTGCGGATTGTTTTTTCGCAGGCCTGCCCAAGCAGTAAAAATTTTTTATATTTAAATAGACGACCAGTCTAAATGAGGAGGAAACCCTATGTTTAAAGGCATTCTGATTGAGAAGGATGATCAGGGCTATCGAGCCGCAGTGAAGGAGTTGGACGAAGCTCAGCTCCTGGAGGGTAACGTGACGGTGCGTATCAGCCATTCCACACTGAACTACAAAGACGCACTGGCGATTACCGGCAAAGGGCCTGTGGTTAAACAGTTCCCTATGGTTCCCGGTATCGATTTTGTCGGCGAAGTAGAAGAAAGCTCTCACCCTGAACACAAGGTTGGCGACAAAGTCATTCTGAACGGCTGGGGTGTCGGTGAAGGCCATTGGGGCGGCCTTGCCCAAAAAGCCCGTGTGAATGGCGACTGGCTGATTCCACTACCGGAGCAGTTTTCCCCGAAGCAGGCCATGGCCATCGGCACTGCCGGTTACACCGCCATGCTGTGTGTGCTGTCGCTGGAAAAGCATGGTGTGAAACCGGAAGACGGTGAGATTGTCGTGACCGGCGCCAACGGCGGCGTTGGCAGTGTTGCCATCTCTGTATTGTCCAAGCTCGGCTACGACGTTGTAGCGGTAACCGGCCGCCCGGACGATGCCGACTACCTCAAGCAGTTGGGCGCCAAGGACATCCTGGACCGTGCGGAATTCTCCGAGAAAGCCAAACCGCTGGCCAAATCCCGCTGGGCAGGGGCCGTGGATGTCGCCGGTGATAACGTGTTGGCCAACATCTGTTCCACCATGAAGTACCGGGGTGTGGTCACCGCCTGTGGCCTGGCCGCGGGCATGAACTTCCCGGCGACCGTTGCACCGTTCATCCTGCGTGGTGTGACGCTGGCAGGCATTGACAGCGTGATGTGCCCGCGGGAAGACCGCCTGGAGGCCTGGAACCGCCTGGGTACCGATCTGGACGTGGACAAGCTGGGCGAGATTGGCCATGAGGTCGGCCTGGATGATGCCATTACCAAAGCGCAAGAGCTGCTGGAAGGCAAGGTTCGTGGCCGCATCATTGTCGATGTGAATCGCTAACGCTCTCCGGGTGCTGTAAAGCGCTGCAAGGCTCTGACGACACAGCCGCTTCCTGCCAGGCTGTGCCGTCAGGCCTCACAGCAGGTCCTGTAGATTCAGGAATCCGCCGCATACTCCAGAAAACGGTAACCAACGCCGGGTTCGGTCTGGATATAATTCTGCTCTGTCGGATCATCACCCAGTTTTTGTCTGAGCCTGCCGATCAATATCCGAAGATAGTGGGTATCCTTGGTATGGGTGGGGCCCCAGATGTCTTTCAACAGCTGTGATTGAGTGACGATTCTCCCGGATGCCAGCATCAGAACCTTGAGCACGGCAAACTCTTTGGGGGTTAGCCTGACGGATTCTCCCTGAACGGTAATCTTCCGCATGGCGAGATCGATATGTAATACGCCATCGTCAAAAACGGCCGAACGGTCTGCGGCCGAGCCACCATTGTTGTGACTGTAACTGCGCAACTGCGTTCTCACACGGGCCAGCAATTCATCCACCCCGAACGGCTTGGTCACGTAGTCGTTGGCCCCCAGATCGAGCGCCTTCACTTTCTCCAGCTCCCGGTCGCGGACTGACAGGATAATGACAGGAGCCGATGACCATTCACGCAGGGCAGCGAGCACCTCAGAACCCTCCATATCCGGCAGGCCCAGATCCAGAATAACAAGGTCCGGCGAGTGCCTGGCACACAGGTCCAGACCGGTTTCGCCATTTTCCGCTTCCAGCAATTCATAGCCCTCGGTTTTCAGGCTGATACGCAGAAAATGCCGGATCTGCGGCTCGTCGTCGATGATCAGAATGCAGGGCTTTGCCCGGCTTTTTGTTGAAACTGTCATGCACTGGGTTCCCGGTTGGTTTCCTGTTCCGGTGATTCTGTCAGGGGAAGAGCCATTTCGATGGTGGCTCCCCGGTTGTCCGGGCCGGGCACCGCCCGGATACGCCCGCCATGAGCGGCCACCATGCCGTGACAGATGGCAAGCCCGAGGCCGCTGCCGTGGGGGCCCCGGTCGCCCTCGCCACCGGTGAAGAACATATCAAACACCTGGCCTCGTTGATCTTCTGGTATGCCTGGCCCTTCATCGGAAATAGCGATGACAAGTTCATCTCCGAGTCTTTGGGCGTGGATGCTCAGAACGGATCCGTCTGGGGCGAATTTCGCAGCATTTTCCAGAACGTTGACCAGCGCCTGCTCGATCAGGGCCGGGTGTACGAAGAGTAGCGGCAAATCTTCAGCCACATTTCGCTCAACCCGGATCCCACTCATCAGATTTCTGGTGCGCCTCAGGGCCGAAGACAGAATATCAGTCAGGGCGATCCAGTCTCTTTCAATCTTCAGGGTTCCGTGGCCCAGTTTCGTCATGTCGAGCAGGTTGCGGATATAACGATCCAGCCGTTCACCTTCGTCAAGAACCGAGTTCAGCAAGCTCTCCCGGTCTTCCTCCGAGAGCCGGTTCGACATCGATTTCAGGGTGCTGGCAGAACCAATCATGGAAGAAAGTGGTGTGCGCAGGTCATGGGAGATGGAAGAAAGCAGGGCGGAGCGCAGCCGTTCGGTTTCTTCGGCCACTCGTAAGGCGTCGGCCTGGTCGTTGGCTGCACGAAGCATCCGGACCTGATCTCTCTGTCTGCCTGCCAGATTGCCACCGATAACGGCAATGATCAGAAAGAACATGACTGTCAGAAGCTCGTCTGAATCTGTCATATGGAGAGTGAAACGAGGTTCTGTGAACAGGAAGTTGTATGCCAGGAAGCTCAGAACGGCAGTAAACAGTGCCGGGCGCATGCCGGTTCTTGCCGCTACCCAGAGTACCGAAGTAAGGAAAACCAGAGACAGATTTCCAATCGGGAGCACATGTTGTAGCCCCAGGGCAACAGCGGTCGCCACGCCCACGCTACCCACTGCCCAAGCATAATCCGAGTAGCTGCCATCTTGCGTAAAAATACCGTAAAAATTCATTAACTGCCGTCCTAAATTAGCCGCAGATATGGTTTGCTTACGCATCTCATCAAGCCGGCTTTAAACACGTAAACCAACAGGAACTGCAGCCGCTTGTGCAGATTCTCCCCCTTGGAGTTGTTTTTACCAAAATGATCCATCACTTCTGAGCGTTCCTGACTATGGCATTGTTCAACTTGTTGCCCGTGATTCAGATTCTCGGGTTCCTGCTGATACTGCTCAGCTTTTTGATGACGCTGCCAGTCAATCTTCTCATGTTTGGTGAGACACCGGATTGGCTTGCCTTTGTAAAGTCTGCAACCATCTGTTTCACGGTTGGTTTGATTTTCTTCCTGAGTGCCGGAAGAAAACGACATGCGCTCAAGCAGCGAGAAATGTTCATTCTGACGGTTTCCTCCTGGGTTGTAATCCCGCTTTTTTCCAGCCTTCCGCTGTTGTTAAGCGACCTTAATCTGAGTATTACAGACGCTTTTTTCGAGAGCATCTCCGGTGTAACAACCACTGGTTCCACCGTAATGAGCGGTCTTGACCACCTGCCAGGAGACATTCTGCTCTGGCGCTCCATAATGCAATGGATGGGCGGGATCGGAATTATTGGTATGGCGGTGGCGATTCTGCCGTTCCTGCGAATTGGTGGCATGCGGTTGTTCGCGACAGAATCCTCAGAGTGGACAGAGAAAGCAGTTCCCCGGACCAATCGTTTGGCTCGCGGATTGGTCTTCAGCTATTTTACGCTGACGTTCGGCTGCATTCTGACTTACTGGCTTCTGGGTATGGATCTGTTCAAAGCCGTGAACCATGCCTTCACGACGGTGTCGACCGGCGGTTATTCCACATCGGATAGCTCCATGGGGCAGTTTGAGCAGCTCCCGATTCTGTTTGCCTCCACCATTTTCATGATGCTGGGCGGCATTCCATTTTTCCTTTTCGTCAGGCTATTGAACGGCCAGACCCAACCGTTGTTCAGAGATAAGCAGGTCCGGTTCTTTCTGAAGTTTCTGGTGATCGTGGCCGCAACGATTGCTGCTTATCGGGTGGTAAGGGAAGGTATCTTGCCTGTTGATGCGTTTGTACACGCCCTGTTCAACGTGACATCCGTGGTCACCACCACCGGCTACGCGTCCCAGGACTATTCGCTCTGGGGGCCGTTTGTTGTGGTGCTGTTCTTTTTCCTGACATTTGTAGGCGGGTGTTCCGGTTCCACCAGCGGGGGCATGAAGATTTTCCGTTTTCAGCTTTCCATGCTGCTGTTGCGCGAACAGGTCATCCGTTTGCTGCACCCCAATGCGGTGATTGCCCGGCATTACAACGGGCGAATTATCAATGATGAGATTGTGGCCTCAAGTGTGGCCTTTTCATTTATTTTTCTTGCCACTCTGGCGGTGGTAGCGGCAATCCTGGCGCTTCTGGGGCTCGATATGGTGACCAGTCTGACCGGTGCCGCTACGGCTTTGGCCAATGTGGGGCCCGGGCTCGGGGACACCATAGGCCCGGCCGGTAATTTTCAGCCTTTACCGGATGAAGCGAAATGGGTTTTGATGGTGGCGATGCTGTTGGGCCGGCTGGAACTGCTCAGCGTGTTTGTCTTGTTCTCACCACAATTCTGGCGCAACTGAACCCAGTTGATTTATGCCGGAGCGGCTTGTCAGACTTATTCCTGCTCTTATAGGGTTGTACTTTTATTCTGCGCAACATCGACGCAGGGCATTCGCCGGGATCTGTTCCGTGCCTTTTGCCTTTGTACCACCCAGTGATGGAGCGATAATTTGAGTAACTTCCTGACACTTTGGCATGAATCGGCCACCACAAGTCTTGGCTTCTTCTGGATGGCGCTTTGGGCGTTCGTGCTCGGTTATATCATCAGTAGTCTGATCCAGGTTCTGGTCACCCGTAAACGCATGCAACAGACTATGGGCAAGGATGGTCCACGCAGTGTCGCCCTGGGCACGTTTTTTGGTTTTCTCTCCAGTTCCTGCAGTTTTTCGGCCCTGGCTTCTACCCGCGCCATCTTCAACAAAGGCGCCGGACTGGCACCATCCATGGCCTTCATGCTGGCTTCCACCAATCTCGTTATTGAGCTGGGGATGGTGATTGCCATTTTTCTCGGCTGGCAGTTTGTGGTCGGTGAATACGTCGGCGGCATCCTGCTGATTCTGGTGACCTGGCTGCTGATACGCATTACACGTCCTCGTCGACTGGAAGCCCAGGCCCGAAAGAAAATGGACGATGGCAACCCGGATGATGAGGGTGAAAGTAAAAGCTGGAAGGAAAAAATCACCAGCAGGGAAGGGTGGCAACAAATTGGCCAGACCTACGTTATGGAATGGCAGATGGTCTGGAAGGATGTGCTGATCGGCTTTACTGTCGCTGGAATTATCTCTGCCATGGTGCCGGAGAGCTTTTTTGAAGCCCTGTTTCTTGGCGCGGGCGGGGAAAACGCCGCCAATCCCGGCTTTCTTGCGGTACTGGCACAAACCCTGGTAGGACCGATTGCCGCCTTCTTCACGTTCATCGGTTCAATGGGCAATATCCCACTGGCCGCGGTACTGTTTGCACAGGGCGTAAGCTTCGCCGGTGTTATGGCGTTTATCTTTTCCGACCTGGTGGTGCTGCCGGTATTGAGGATCAATGCGTCTTACTATGGCTGGAAGATGGCCCTGTATATTCTCGGGCTGATGCTGGTCGGGATCGTGTGTGTGTCTCTGATTATGCATTACAGCCTGGTGTTTCTGGGCTTGCTGCCGGACTTCAGCGGCCAGACAGCCATGGCCGACAGGGAGTTTTTCAAATGGAACTACCAGGCCGTACTGAACATCGTATTTTTGGCCATAACAGTAGTCCTGCTCTGGTTCTGGCGCCAGGCTCAGAACCAGCATTCTCACCACGGTCATCATCATGACCACGATCACGGCGGTGCTTCAATGACCGACAAGGTATTGCGGGTGCTTGTGGTGATTGCCCTGGTATGGCTGATCGGAGGCGTTACCATTCCTTTGATGTGAATGGTTTAACTTAAATCCGGACCACAACCTGTAAACCACCGTTTGGCCCGGCCGAAAACCGGGTCTTGCCATTGTAACGGGTAACAATGTCCTCGACGATGGCAAGGCCCAGCCCGTGTCCGGGCATTTGCTGGTCCAGTCTCACCCCCCGTTGTCCCAGACTTACCATTTCGCTCTCTTCAACTCCGGGGCCGTCATCAGTAACCACAACTTCGATAACGCCATCATCTTGTTTCAGCGTCAGCTCCACGCATTTTGTGGACCATTTGCCGGCATTATCGAGAAGATTTCCCAGTATTTCGTTGAGATCATGCTCTTCAACAGGCCAACGGCTTTCTTCGGGGAGTGAGCTCGACAGCTCAAAGGACTTGTCCGGGTACAGCCGGCCCAGCATCCAGAGAAGATCCCGCGCCTGCTTTAACGGGTAGGCGCTTTTCCCGACCTGAGGCCCGGCAAACCGGCTCCGACGCATTTCCGCTTCCAGTTGTTTGTCGATGTCATCAAGGCGGACCGCCATCTGATGCCTCAGATCATTGTCGAGCGGGCGGCCTTCGTCCTCCAGAATCTGCCGGACCGCCGCGATGGGGGTCTTTACGCTGTGGGATAGATTGGCCAGGGCATCCCGTGAACGTTCCAGCCGCTGGTCCAGGGAATCCAACAGTTGGTTGAGTTGCTGAACCAGTGGGCGAAATTCTTCCGGGGCCTGGACATCGATGCGCGAGATTTCGCCTTCCTGCAGTCTTTTTAACGCACCCTTGAGCGTTGTAACCGGGCGCATGGACAGCGTGATGCCAAACCAGATCACCGCTACCAAAAGCAGAATCAGTAAAACGGACACAATCGCCGTCCAGGCGTGCAGTTCCGCCTGGCTGCGCTTCAGCGCACCGAGGTCTTCGGAAACGATAACAACGATGGGGGTATCACCCACGCGAAATGACTGGCGGTAGGCAAGAATATCCGAAGGTGCATCAGCTATGTCGGAGCCATGAACCCGAAGCGTGCCATCCCGGCCGGACTCAACCAACGGCATCAACAAAGGTTCCCAGGCCTCCGGCGAAATGATGGTTCGGGAGGGCGAGTAAATGGCAAAAGCATGATGAAATACGTCCTGGAAATAATCACCGGTCTGCAGCGTGTCCAGCTTGCCGTCGGAATCACGAATCTGATGTTCAAGAAACGCGACTTCGTCCTGGAGCCTGCTTTCAACAAACTGTCGGGCCATGCGGTCCAGCAACAGGCCGTGGACCAGCCAGGCCAGTGCCATCAGACCAATACCGGCAGGCAATAACAGAGCGAGCAGGGTTCCCTTGACGGACGCCGGTTTTCTAAACACCGTCATTGAACAGATACCCCTGGCCGCGCCGTGTCGAGATGGTATCAGTACCAACCAGCTTTCTCAGCCGGCGAATGTAGGCCTCAATAACATTGTCACTCGGGGTTTCATTCAGGTTGTAGAGTTGCTCCATCAATTGTTCCTTTGAGAAAACATGGCCGGGGCGGCTCATCAGGCAACGCAACAGGCGGAACTCGGTGCCGGTCAGTGTGTGTTCCGGGCCATCGTCCAGCTTCAGGCTCTGGCGGTTTTCATCCAGCTCAAAGCGGCCCGCTGTCACTGTGGAATGGACCCGGCCTTCGCTTCGGCGCACGATGGCGTTGAGGCGGGCAATCAATTCTTCCGTCTGAAAAGGCTTGGCCAGATAATCATCTGCGCCGGCCTTCAGGCCATTGACCTTGTCCTGCCAGTCGCCCCTTGCGGTCAGGATCAGCACCGGGCAACTGACCCGGTTCATGCGCCATTTCATGAGTACGTCCAGACCATTACCGTCCGGTAGTCCCAGATCCAGAACAGCCACCCGATAGTCTTCCTGCTCACCCAGAATCAAGGCTTCCCTGGCGGTGTAGGTTGTATCAACACTGAATCCCGCTTTCTCCAACTGACCACTCAGCCCATCAGCCAGCAAAAGATCATCTTCGACGAGCAGTAAACGCATGAGTCTGTCCTTTTGGGAGTGAGAGCCAGTGACCAGTGTCGTTGATCAACCTGAATTCAGCCTGAACGACAAATAGTTCGATATTTTCAGAAAGAATTCAGGTTCGTGCGAGATGGTAGCAATGGTCTCCTGACATTGCTCAATTTTGAGAGCGAGTCAGCACACATTATTTCACAGGAGAAGACGGGATGAATGCATCAAAATTTCTGGTTATTGCGGCGGTAATGTCGATGCCCGCAGCCACGTTTGCAGCCGGAGCCGACGGCCATGGCCATGGTCTGGCAAGCGGCGAGCCCGGAAAGGCTTCCCAGGCGAGCCGAACCATCAACGTTGAAATGTATGACAACTACTACGAGCCGGAAATGATTGACGTAGAACCCGGCGAAACGGTGCGCTTTGTTGTGGAGAACAAAGGCAACCTCGTTCACGAATTCAATATTGGCACTCCCGGCATGCACGAGGTCCATCAGAAGGAAATGAAAATGATGGTTGAGCATGGTGTTATCCAGGGAGGGCAGATTCACCACGACATGATGAACATGGATATGGGCAATGGCCACTCCATGAAGCACGACGACCCGAATAGCGTATTGCTGGAGCCGGGTGAGAGCCAGGAAGTGGTCTGGACGTTTTCCGACAAGGGTAATATCGAATTTGCCTGCAACGTGCCGGGCCACTATCAGGCCGGGATGTATGGCGAAATCAACTTCAAGTAATTCAGGTTGTTGATAAAAAGTAGTTTTCCGGATTGGCGATGTTATAGCCAATCCGGACTTTATGAAGTGTTGTCTTGGAGTAAAGCCCATGAAAGTACGTCTGCTGACGGGGCTGTTTAGCCTGTTGATGCCGGCTTTGGTGCTGGCCGGAGAATACGATCTCACGGTCGACCGGGTGGAAATTGATACCGGTGATTTTGTGAAAGAGGGTATCGGCTACAACGGAAAATCCCCGGGGCCGGTCCTGCGCTTCAAGGAAGGCGAAGATGTCAGGATCAATGTCACCAACAACCTCGATGAGACGACCTCTATCCACTGGCACGGACTGATTCTCCCGTTCGAGCAGGATGGCGTGCCCGGTATCAGCTTTCCCGGCATCCAGCCGGGAGAGACTTTCACCTATGAATTCCCGATTACCCAGGCCGGAACTTACTGGTTTCACAGCCATTCCGGCTTTCAGGAACCCGACGGTGCCTTCGGGGCCATTGTTATCGAGCCGGATGGGCGGGAGCCGTTCCGCTATGACCGGGAATACGTGATCCAGCTAACCGACAAGCATCCCCATTCCGGTGATCGCATCATGCGAAACCTGAAGATGATGCCGGATTACTACAACCGACAGCAGCAGACTGTGGGGGAATTCTTCTCGGATGCCGCCAGCAACGGTTTGATGGACACCATCCAGGATCGTATGGCCTGGGGCGACATGCGCATGATGAAAGCCGATGTTGAAGACGTTCAGGGCTTTACCGGCATGATCAACGGTAAGGGGCCGGCACAGAACTGGACCGGCCTGTTTGAGCCCGGCGAGCGGGTTCGGCTGCGATTCATTAACTCATCGGCCATGACGTATTTCGATGTCCGGATTCCCGGGCTGGATATGACGGTTGTTCAGGCCGACGGCAATAACGTTCAGCCGGTCAACGTGGATGAGTTCCGCATCGGCGTTGCCGAAACCTACGACGTCATTGTTCACCCCAGAGATGAGCAGGCGTACACCATCTTTGCCGAGTCCATGGGCCGTTCAGGCTATGCCAGGGCTACGCTGGCTCCGGAAGAAAGCATGGAAGCAGCTGTACCTCCGATGCGTGATCCGGCACGGCTTACCATGGCAGACATGGCCGGCATGCCCGGAATGGATCATGGTGATATGGACCACGGGGACATGTCCGCGTCTGAAGGCATGGACCATTCTTCCATGGCAAACATGGATCACTCCAACATGGGCGGCGATGACGGCCAGCCGAGCGATCCGTTTTACGCGAAGGGCAGCGGCATCATGCCGGTTGCTGCCAATGACGGTAAGTTCCTGTCGTACGCAGACCTGAAAGCCCAGAAACCTTTCTACGAAGAGCGCGAGCCAACCCGGGAAATCGAGCTGCGCCTGACCGGCAATATGGAGCGTTACACCTGGAGCATCAATGGCGTGAAATACGAAGATGCAGACCCGATTCGTCTGCAATATGGCGAGCGCGTTCGCTTCAAATTCGTGAATGAAACCATGATGACGCACCCCATGCATCTCCATGGCATGTGGTCGATCCTGGATGTGGGCGCGGGCAAGTGGAACCCCATCAAACACACCGTCAACGTTCAGCCCGGCACGACGGTATATATGGAGACGGAAGTGGATGCGCCGGGGCAGTGGGCTTTCCATTGCCATCTGTCTTACCACGCGGCAGCCGGTATGTTCCGCAAAGTAATTGTAGAAGGTGGCCCAGAGAACCCGGCAAAGGCTGACGCTGCGACTGAAGAAGGAGGTGATGCATGAGCCATATCCGATCTTTGATAACCGTCAGCCTGCTTGGTTCACTGATTCTGCCAGTCACTGTGGCCGCTCAGGAAATGATTGAAGATACCTCTGCCCGAAAGAAGCCACTGACGTCTTGGGGTGTTCAATTCGAGGAGCTTGAATACCGGTACAGCGATGACGACGAAGAACTGGCGGTCTGGAGTGCCGACGCCGTCTACGGCACCGACGAGCTGAAAGTGCGCTGGCTGACCAAAGGCGAATATGCCATTGAGGAACAGGCCTATGAAGGGCTGGAAAACCAGCTGGTCGGGCAGGTTCCTGTTTCAAAGTTCTTCGACGCCAAGGCCGGTGTCCGGGTCGACACGCCCGAGGGGCCAGACCGAACCTATGCCGTTCTGGGCATTGCCGGCCTGGCGCCACAATGGTTCGAGGTTGATGCCAACTTGTATGTCAGCGATGAGGGCGATACCTCCGCCGGGTTGGATGCCGAATACGAGTTGTTGCTGACCAACTACTGGATGCTGTCCGCTGCGCTGGATGCCACCGTCGCGTTCAGCGAAGACCGGGAAATCGGCGTTGGCAAGGGGCTGGTGTCCACCGAAACCGGCCTGCGCCTGAGTTATGACCTGGTCGATCGCGCTTTCTCGCCCTACATTGGTGTGGTGCATGAGCGTAAATACGGTGATACCGCCGATCTTGCTGAGGCCGAGGGTGGCAGCACGGAAGACTGGTTTGCTGTGATCGGTGCTCGAATCGCCTTTTGATCTTGGTTTTAACGGGCCGGGGGCATTCCCTTGGCCCGCTGATCGTCCATGATTTGATGTACGTCAAATCCCTCTAACGCCATCTCCAATTTTCAGTCGCAATTCAGGTTGGAATGCTGTGATAGATAGGAAGTAATCCGGCTAAGAGGCGCAATCCCATGACCAAAGCACACAAAGCAACAAGCCAGGAGGGCTTTCTTCTAAGCAGGAAGCTGACGGTCAAAGATCTTGATGAAAGTCAGTGGAAGGATTTCATCCAGGAGCTTACTCATCATCCCTGCGTTGATTTCGCAGAGCGAAAATCCGGCAACAAACTGCATGTTATTTACGATGGAACTCATTGGTCTACCGATGAGCTAGTGGAACTGATAACGGCCCACGGTGGCCTGCTGAAAGGCGGGTGGTGGACCCGAAGAAAACTGGCCTGGTACCGCTTCACCGATGAGAACGTTCGGGCCAATGCCAAACATGAGCCGTTTTGCTGTTCGAAAATTCCACCTATGAAACGTAAATAGACACCAGACCAACCGGAGGTTGAATGCGCGAGGAGCAGGACAGAACCACTCGCTATCAGGAAGGCAGCCTCACTCTGCCAGGAACCGTCATGTTGGGAACCGGCGTCATGATTGGCGCCGGTATTTTTGCCTTGACCGGCCAGATGGCCCAGATGACGGGTGTTCTGTTCCCGCTGGCGTTCCTGGCGGCCGCCGTAGTTGTCAGCTTCAGCGCTTATTCCTACATCAAGATTTCCAATGCCTACCCTTCAGCCGGTGGCATTGGCATGTACTTGCATAAGGCCTACGGAAACCGGCTGCCGACCGCGTTCAACGCTTTGCTGATGTATTTCTCCATGGTAATTGCCCAGAGCTTTCTGGCGCGCACCTTCGGCTCCTACACCATGCAGCTTTTTGGTGGCGACGAAAGTGGGCGAATGGTGCCCATTCTCGGGGTGTCCCTGATCATTGCGGCCTTTCTGATTAACCTTCTGGGCAATCGAATGATTCAGGGTGTAGCCTCCTTCATCGGTATTCTGAAAATCGGGGGCATCCTGATCTTCGGGTTGGTGGGTGTCTGGGTCGCCGACAGCATTTCGGTCGATTTCTCTAGCCCTGGAGAGGCCGGAACCATGGGCAACTTCCTCGGTGCGACGGCACTGGGAATACTGGCCTTTAAGGGCTTCACCACCATTACCAACAGCGGCTCCGAAGTAATAGACCCTAAGCGGAACGTAGGGCGCGCCATTGTTATTTCCATTGCGGCCTGCGTGGTGATCTACACCCTGGTCGGATTTGCCGTCGCCAGCAATCTGTCTCTGGCTGAAATTATCGAGACTCAGGATTATTCTCTTGCCGCTGCCGCGCGTCCGGCACTGGGAGAGTATGCCGTCTGGTTTACCGTCGCCATTGCCATGATGGCCACGGCCGGCGGCATTCTGGCCAGCATTTTTGCCGTCTCGCGTATGCTGGCCATGCTGACCGAGATGAAGCTGGTTCCCCACAGGCACTTCGGCATGCCAGGCAGTATCCAGAAGCACACTCTTGTCTACACTGTGGTGTTGGGGATCATTCTGACGGCGTTTTTTGACCTTTCACGAATTGCGGCGTTGGGTATCGTGTTCTACCTGATTATGGATATTGCCATCCATTGGGGGGTGCTGCGCTATCTACGCAAAGACATAAAGGCCAACGTGTGGGTACCGGCCACTGCCATATTGCTGGATTTGCTCGCACTCGGGGGCTTTGTCTGGGTCAAGCTGAATACTGACCCGTTTGTCATCGGCGTAGCCGTCGCGACGATGATTGTGATCGCAGTTGCGGAACAGATTTTCCTGAAGAAATCGGCCGGAATTGAGCCGCCAGACGGTGGGCACTCTCATCATCACCACCACTGAAACCAGTCAACGGAACGGAGATTCGTCACATGATGGAAGGTCATATGTTCGGTAACACCATGTGGGCAGGGCACTGGCTCTGGATGCTGGTAATTGCCATTGTCGCCGTCATTCCGGCCTGGCGTATTTGCCAGCGCACGGGGTATCCGGGATGGCTGGGTTTTCTGATACTGATACCCGTTATTAACCTCGCTTTGCTCTATTTCCTCGCGTTTGCCGAATGGCCGGCAGACAAGACCGGAGACCGTAATGGCTGAACACGAACACGTGCATCACCACGACCATCACGACCATGACCACGATGAATCCGGCGAACACACGGTTAAGGATCCGGTCTGTGGCATGTCGGTGGATCCGCACACGGCGGAGCATCGCAGTCAGCATGACGGTAAAACCTGGTACTTCTGCTCGTCGCGCTGCCAGTCCAAGTTTGATGAAAACCCGGAACAGTACCTCGGTGAGGAGCAGAAACGGGAGGAGCCTGTAGCACCAGGCACTATGTACACCTGCCCAATGCATCCGGAGATTCGCCAGCAAGGCCCCGGGGATTGTCCTATCTGTGGCATGGCTCTGGAACCCGAGGAAGTGAGCCTGGACGACGGCCCCTCCGAAGAACTCACGGATATGACCCGCCGCTTCTGGATTGGCCTGGTGCTGTCTTTACCGGTATTGATCCTTGAGATGGGCGGTCACTTGACCGGGCTCGATCACATCGTGGCGCCACAGACCTCCAACTGGATTCAACTGGTACTCGCCACACCCGTGGTGGCCTGGTGTGGCTGGCCTTTCTTTGTCCGGGGCTGGAAATCGGTGGTCAGCCGCAACCTGAACATGTTCACGTTAATTTCCATCGGCACCGGCGTGGCGTTGATCTACAGCCTGGTGGCAACACTGGCCCCTCAGATCTTCCCGGATGCGTTCCGGCAGGACGATGGTTCAGTCGCCGTGTATTTCGAGGCAGCGGCGGTCATTGTCGTATTGGTGTTGCTGGGGCAGGTGCTGGAATTGCGGGCACGGGAGAAAACCTCCGGCGCCATCAAAGCCCTGCTCGACCTGGCGCCCGCCACGGCACGCAAGCTGGATGATGATGGCGGCGAATCGGATGTGTCACTGGATCAGGTCAAGGTTGGCGACCGCCTGCGGGTTCGCCCGGGGGACAAGGTGCCGCTGGACGGCGAGCTACTGGAAGGCAGCTCCAACGTGGATGAATCCATGGTGACGGGGGAGCCACTGGCCGTCAGCAAGAAATCCGGTGACCAGGTGATCGGCGGTAGCATCAACCAGCAGGGCAGCTTCATTATGCGGGCCGACAAGGTTGGCCGGGATACCATGCTGTCCCAGATTGTGCAGATGGTGGCCAGCGCCCAGCGCAGTCGCGCGCCCATCCAGGGCCTGGCGGACAAAGTGGCGAGTTACTTTGTGCCAGCGGTAATCGTCATTGCCGTTGTTGCCTTTATTGCCTGGTCCTTCTTCGGGCCGACACCGCCGATGGCCTTCGGCCTGATTGCGGCGGTCAGTGTTCTGATTATTGCCTGCCCCTGTGCCCTGGGTCTGGCTACGCCCATGTCCATTATGGTCGGTGTCGGGCGGGGCGCCCAAAGCGGTGTTCTGATCCGCGATGCCGAAGCCCTGGAACGCATGGAAAAAGTCGACACCGTGGTGGTGGACAAAACCGGTACATTGACCGAAGGCAAGCCCCAGGTGACCAAGCTCGTTCCCTCGGAAGGGTTCAGCGAGGAAGAACTGATGCGGTTTGCCGGAGGCCTGGAGAAGGGTAGCGAGCATCCGCTGGCCCACGCCATTCTCGATAAAGCCAAGGCCATGGAGCTGAAGCTACCGGACGCTGAAGACTTTGATTCCCCTAACGGCAAAGGGGTAACGGGCAAAATTGATGGCAGGCAGGTACTGATTGGTAACCGCTTGCTGATGGAATCCGAAAACGTCGATACGGCGGAATCGGAAGAGGAAGCCGACCAACTCCGCGAGGACGGAGCCACCGTGATTTTCGTGGCCGTGGAGGGGAAAATCTGCGGTTTGCTCGCCATCGCCGATCCGGTCAAAGAGACCACGGAAGCCGCCATTTCCGCCCTGCAGGAAGACGGCATCCGGGTGGTCATGCTGACCGGCGATAACCGCACCTCGGCCGAGGCAGTTGCCCGCAAACTGCATATCGATGAAGTGGAAGCGGAAGTCCTCCCGGAAGACAAAGGCAAGATCGTTCAGCGCCTGAAAGACGAAGGCCGCATCGTAGTGATGGCCGGTGACGGCGTTAACGATGCGCCTGCATTGGCAACCGCAGATGTTGGCGTGGCCATGGGCACCGGCACTGATGTTGCCATTGAAAGTGCTGGCATCACCCTGTTGAGGGGCGATCTTATGGGCATTGTGGAAGCACGCCGGTTGTCTCTGGCGACCATGCGCAATATCCGGCAGAACCTGTTCTTTGCCTTTATATACAACTCCGCCGGTGTCCCCATTGCGGCAGGGGTTCTGTATCCGTTTTTCGGCATACTGCTGTCGCCGATCTTTGCAGCGGCCGCGATGTCGCTGTCTTCGGTCAGCGTGATTGTGAATGCGCTACGCTTAAGGGTGGTCAAACTTGGGCCGAAACACTGAATTTCTGGAGACAGCTATGCCTTACACAATCAATCGAATCATCACGGATGCCGACTTCGAAGAGGTCGATAAAAGGACGCGCAAGGCACTTTCCGACCACAGTTTCGGGGTGCTGACGGAAATTGACGTCAAAGCCACCATGAAGAAAAAGCTGGACAAGGATATGTCAGCCTATCGAATTCTTGGGGCCTGTAACCCAAGCATGGCTTGGGAAGCCATCGGCGTGGAGCCTCGTGTGGGTGCCATGCTGCCTTGCAACGTCATTCTCCGTGAAGTGTCAGAGGGGGTAGAAGTCAGTGCGGTAGACCCCGTGGCTTCCATGTCCGCCATTGATAATGACGAGCTCAAGCAGGTTGCCGGGAAGGTCAGGGATGAGCTTTCTAAGGTTATTCAGGCGATCTGATTACTCAGACAGGATTATTATTTAATATCGCTCTGAAGTGCGTGGGGAGAACCATGAGTGTGGTTCTGAGCCTTTACGGCCATGCCCGCAGTATCGGCCGGACGCACAGCGAACCGGACAAGGACGTGCCGGCAAGTCCCTGCTCTTTGCTGCCGCCATAGTTTCTCGTCTAGTGTCCCGTCTGGCCAATGCTATGCGATCACCCCAACACCTAACCAAGTTCTCTCAGCACTGGAAAGGCGGACAACATCCACGAAGCGAAGCGTGTCATCTGGCCGGTCATTACCATCACGCCCATGATGACAAGCACCAGGCCCGCCAGAGCCCTCAATAACCGGCTCCAGCGACTGAACCACCGCATGCGCTCCCGAAAATGCTCGATAAACATTGCCGTTCCGAGGAAGGGCAGTGCCAGCCCGAGCGAATACACCGCAAGATACAGCATTCCTGTTTCAGCGTTGGCGTGAGTGGAGCTGAGCGCCAATATGGCTCCGAGTATGGGGCCAATGCAGGGCGTCCAGCCGATAGCAAACGCCAGACCCAGTACGAAGGCCGCTGTCGGCCGCCCGCCTTCGAGCGTCTGCCCCATTCGCCAGTCGCGTTGAAGTGCCGGCATGCTCCACCAGCCCAGCATGAACAGGCCCATAAGGATAATCAGCACACCGGCTACCAGGTTAGCTTCCTGCCGGTAGGCCATCAGCCACTGGCCCAGGAGACTGGCGCTCGCGCCCAGCACGACGAAAACCACGCTGAACCCGAGCACAAAACAGACGCTCAGCCAAAATGCTTTCAGCCGATTCGAGGCCTCAGTCACCGCTCCACCAGTAACGACCGACAAGTAGCCCGGCACGAGCGGGAGAGTACAAGGTGAGAAAAAGGACACCAGACCGCCGAAGAAAGCGGCCAAAATGCCCCAGGTTGCAAGATCTGGCATTCAAGAACTCCGAAATCAGTGACTTTCCCGGTAGCTGGGGCCGACTTCAGTAGTCTTTATGTTCGCGGAACACGCTTTGCTGGCCGTTGGCACGGAAGGCAATCACCTGATAGTCCTGCTTCGTGCCGGTTTCCATGCCGGGGCTGCCCTGGACCATGCCAGGCACTGAAAGTCCTACCGTATTGAACTGGGGGTTTTCCAGGTAGGCGACAATATCGGCAGCCGGGACGTGCCCCTCAACCACCAGACCATCAATCAGCCCTGTATGGCATGAGCCCAATTCGCTCGGCACCTGGTGCTTGGTTTTGATCTCGCTGATGTTGTTGGTGTCCTCTACGTTTACGTCAAAACCGTTGCGCTCAAGATGTTCTGCCCAGCCTGCACAACAGGAGCAGCTTGGGCTCTTATATACAGTAATGGTGTGAGCTGTCGAACCGGAAACAGCGCTGTCGGTGGCTGGCTCTGAGGCCTGGAGTTTGAACCCAACAGCAACTGCACCAATGGCCAGAGCTGCCGAACCTGCGATGATTGTCTTGTTTCTGGTTTTCATAGTGATCTCCTGACAGGCATACCGGCATAACTCGGTGTTGCCAACACTGCCTGTAAATATGAACGGATATTCGGTTCACCAAGCCTTCTGACTCGGCGTAAAACTGCATCAAAATCAGGAGATGGCGTCAGGTGGGGGTGTCAGGACATCGGCAGTATGACTGTGGTACGCGGCCCAGGCTGGAATCACGTTGGCTCCGGCTGTGGGTTCAATGGCGGGCGCTGGTGTTCTGGTAATTATGCCGAGAATAGACACGGATGCGCAGTGAGGTGCCGCCAGGCGACAATGTTCTTGCTCAGAGACATCACAACCTTCAGGCATTCCAGAATGGTTTATACGTGAGGTGTCAGCTTGGGCGTGGGCGGTTCCGTTGCAGTCACTCGCGTTGGTGGGTGTGCTATCGGTTTTGCCACTTACCACGCCAGCGAGCCCCTGATTGGGGCCGCCAATCAACAGCAGAATGCTTAGTAGTGCTGTGATAAATGGGCGAGTGGGCATCGCTGCTTCCTGGCTCGGGTTGGCATCTTCATTACTGAAATTTGTCTGACTATAAAACTCTTGAGTAGCTCATACGTCAAGCATGGCCAAACGTTTTCTTCCGACTGTTGGTCGGTTCATGGGTTCAGATCAAAGTTCTCTCAGACCTGGCCGGTTCATTCAGTTTGAATTCAGGCTGCTGTGATTAACTCCATAGAATACTCAACCTAACGAGAGCAAATCCGGTATGGACATCAGAACCTTCGGTGAATTGATCGAGTGGACCAGAGACTTGCATAAGAACCTTGCTCAGTGTCTGGGGCATTGTGCAACACGTCATGAAGAGGAGAGGGCAACGGCGTTGCTGGATTATCTTTCATCCCATGAGTCAGAGCTGGCCCGGATTGTCGATGAGTTTGAACACCAAAGTGCAAGCAATACGCTTGAAACACGGGTTTACGATTATCTGAAACATAACCCGATAGAAGCTCACCGTACCTGTGACGAACCCTACGCCAAACAGGATTTTCAGGGGATCTACCGCGAGGTTATGGATTTTCATGAGCAAGTGATGGATCTGTATAGAAATCTTTGGGAAAAAGCAGAAATTCCAGAGGCCCGTGAGTTGCTGGGAGGGCTATTGGATATGGAAAAGAATGAGTCTATGCGCCTGGCTCGACAGATAGGCCGAATGGATGATTTGTGATTCTTTATTGATTCAATGAAAAGCCTGGTCGAAGTCGTGGTAACTTTTACACTTGGAAGATAGGAGCAAATCCGCCGCCCGGTGTTCGAAAATTGGTGGTCTGTCCTTTGTAGATGCGGGCGGCAGTAAGCAGCGTTTTTCCAGCGTAGGTGTACAGGCGGATATCGACTTTTCCGGTCGTTACCGTGTCGTCAATTCTGATGCCTCGCTCCCCCGGGGGAACGAGATCCTGGGCAATATAATCGCCCTCAAGAATGTTTTCGAAAACACGCTTGGTCAGTTTGTCACCCCGGTAGACCCCTTTGCTGCCATGGCCGGAAACGGGTTTGAAGAAGAGGGTGCGGCGATCACGCCATAACTGAGCCTCATCGTCCCGGGAAACCAGCCTTGCCTTTGGCACGGTTCTTTCCAGAAGTTTTACATTCTCGGTGTCCAGCCCCCATTCACGCAAAGTCGGTGAGTTCGACAAGAGCGTCAGGTTGCGTTTATCCGCCAACAAAGTGTGTTTCCGTGGGTTGGGCGTTACCACGACCGCTCCGTCGAGATACGCACGCCTCAGCGCTGCATGGCGTGGAGACTCCAGTGCGAAATCCACCAGCCGGTTGTACACCATGTCAATGCGTTGCCCGCCCGCCGCAAGCACACCATCAACGTATTCAAACTCTGTGGGATCAAGAATCAGGGTATCTATTCCCCGGGCTGAAAGAAGTCGTTGGGCGATCTGGAATTCCGGAAACATGAACTGACTTTCCGGAGCTTCATCCACAATCGCCATACGCCTGAGCCTGGAATCCCCTCGCTGCGTTTGCCATTCGTTGTTGAACATGTCGAACACGGCGTCTCCAAACCTGTCCAGCGCGGGACTGACCGCCGGCGCGTGGGGTGGCTGGCAACACCGGCGCTGAGCCCGGGCAAGTACGGCGTTAAGAAAAGCGCCACCGGCATTGGTGTTGATTTCAATCAGTTGCGGACCGTCGGGTCCCAGATGAAAGTCATAACCCATAAACGCGCCGACAGGGCCGGGGTCAAACTGCGCGATTTCCGGAGCCCACGACAGGACCTGATTCAGGTAAGACGGAAATCTGCTCACAGACTCAATCGCCTCAACGGCTCTCTCCATCGTCGCGATGTCAGCTGTGGGGACGAAAACGGCTGTGTCTGCGAAGAACTGATCGAGTTCCGGAACTTCTGTTGTTGGAAACCCCATGCCGGTGCCCGAAAACTGGTCCCGAAGGCTTGCGTTAAGAGCATCGTGATCAAGGGTGATGCAGTAACAATGACTATTCAGTCTAGCTGCGTTGGCATTGGCTGTTTGCTGGATATCTCTGGGATCGTCAGGCATTTACGCACCAATGATAAATAAATTTCTGAGAGTTTTTCAGCCAGGTTTCAGCTTGCCGTGTTCAACTGACATTGACGTGTCTTCATGGTCGCATGCGTGAAAGCACGATCGTCCGGCGATAAACACCATTCCGCCATTCTGATCACAAGGTGACATCATGAAACATCCCTTTCGTAACCAGTGGTTTGCTGGCCTGACCGCGACGCTTTTGATGAGTCTATCACTGACGGTGTCGGCAGACAGCAGTCGGGCCTTCATCCCCATGGGGAAGGCAGATTCCGTAGGCGTGATGGATCTGGAAAATCACCGTTTAACATCGACAATCTCCGGCACGGTCAATACCCACGGTTCCGCACTGACTCCGGACGGTCGCTTTCTGATTGTTGGCAGCTTAACGGCGCATGAAGGTCAAAAGACGCCCGACCGTCCCGCCGGGGTCTCCGAAGATGAGCATGCCGCCCATCATGGAGGCGGTAACACTACAGCTCCGGAAGCGTCCGGTACTGGTCGGATCTATGTTGTGAACACCCGTACCAACGCCACCGATCGCGTATTCGATGTGCCGGGGCCGGTGCACCATGCTCTGGTAACAAAGGATGGCCGTTATGCGGTCTCCACCCATCCAATGGGCGGCGGCATCAGTGTTGTTGATCTGGATTCAGGTGAAGTAGCTGAAGTGATAGCCACCGGCCCTAATCCCAACTACCTAACGATGACTGAGGATGGGGAGACGTTATTTGTCAGCAATGCAGGTAATGGCACGATCAGTGAAGTGGATACCCGTAACTGGTTCGTGAAACGAAATATTCGCATAGGTGGTGCGCCGGAGCACATGGTACTCGCTCCCGACGACAATCATCTTTATGTCAACGACACAGCTTCCGGTGAAGCCGTGGCTATTAAGCTTTCCGAAGGCGCTGTGACAACGCGGTACGACATCGGGGTCTCACCTCATGGTCTCGATCTCAGCGCTGATGGGAAGTTCCTTTTTGCGACCAGTCAGGGCGATGAAACAATCGTTCGCATAGAGCTCGACAATCATTCCCGCAAAAGTGCGCAGTTGGCGCCAGCTCCCTACCACCTCGCAACTTCCCCTGTCGATGGCAGCCTGCTGGTTACCAGCCGTGGCCACCCAAAGCTCTGGATTCTGGACCCGGAGTCCCTGGCTATTGTCGAGGAAGTCGAACTGGAAGGGGTTGGCCATCAGATATCGATTGATAGCCAGTAACCATGCATAGGCGGGTTACTCATTAAAGGAACAGTTATGGACCGACGTTTCAAAATCACACTGGCAATATTTTTCGTTATTGCGCTGATTTTGCTTTGGGGTGAACACAAAGTTCATCTTCTCGGGGCTTTGCCCTGGCTGATACTTCTCGCGTGCCCGCTACTCCATGTATTCATGCATGGTGGACATGGTCACCACAGCCCGCAAGGGAAGAAGGGAGATCAGCAAGATGAACAGTGAGTTACCGAACTATGGCCTATGGGGGTTGGTGGTACTCAATTCAGCGATTTTCATCTTCTTCGCCTTCAGTTTTTTCAAGCCACAGACAAAGCGTGACTGGCGTTCGTTTGGCGCGTTCAGTGCCTTTCTTGTCGCGTTGTTCACGGAGATGTACGGATTCCCGCTGACGATCTACTTTCTCTCAGGTTGGCTGCAGTCACAATATCCTGATGTGAACTGGCTGGCTCATGACAGCGGGCATCTGCTCGAAATGCTGTTTGGCTGGCAAGGTTCCCCGCATTTTGGGCCCTTTCACCTGTTAAGTACGGTGTTTATTGGTGGAGGTTTCTACCTGATTGCCGCGGGCTGGCGCACCCTGTACGCGGCTCAGAAAGCGGGGAAGCTGGCAACAACAGGACTCTACGCCTATGTCCGTCACCCTCAGTACGTGGGTTTTGTTCTGATTATGTCTGGTTTCCTCCTACAGTGGCCGACACTGCTGACCCTGGCGATGTTCCCGGTGTTGCTCTGGATGTATTCGCGATTATCCATCAGTGAGGAACGTGAAACTGAGAAGATGTTCGGGGATGCCTGGCGAAACTATGCCAACAAGACGCCAATGTTTTTCCCGCGATTGCGGGGGATGGGGCGTCAACCTTGAATCCAAAATCAAAGCAACTAAATGACAATTTCAGCCTCATTTCAGATTCATATGGTTTAATTTAATTCAGCAGAGGTTAGTAAGAGTTTTAGCTTTCCATTTGCGTTTTCTCAGAAATTTTCACCGCAGCCTTGGCTGCGGTTTTTTTCGTATAAACAAAAAAACCGAAATATAAAAAATATTGCGGGAATTGAGAATGGCTGAGCCCATTCATGATGCAAAAATAAAAACTTGCGACTATGTCCGATCAGGCAGTCATGCCATGTAAAATGACTGACTGCCGATTCCACTGTAATGCAAAACTGCAATTTCAAAAAGTTCAGGTTTTGTTATGACTTCTTGCTTTTTTCAGACTTATTCTCACTCATTTTAGAATGCATCTGTTCGTGCATTTCTTTGTGGTTTTCCATTTGGTGAGAACACGTCTTTCGCACATCCTGTGTCTCAATGGTTTTGTTTGGATAACTGCGCGCTTCGTTTATTCGGTCAGCTTGACCGGAATTAGCACTAGCGGCAGATGAGAAAGCTATGGCAGCGGTGACTGCAATGACCGAAACTTTCATAAGTATATCCTTTTTCAGTTTATCTATGCATTATTCGTGAATCAATATACGAAATCAGCTCTCCGACACGCCTTCCTTTTTTGAAGCCTCCAAACTGTCTAGTGCGCTATGATAAGCCTCTCCTTCTTTACTCATCATTTGTAAACGAGCATCCATTCCGGATTCGGAAAAACCGTAATTCGTCATTTCTTTATGTAAATATTGAAGCCTGTCATTATTTACAGTCTTCTCAAGAGAGATTTTATCTTTAATGTCCGTACCCGCATTATCCATATCATTTGAAACGTTTCCTGAAAGTGCAGATGTTGAAAGAGTAACTGCGGTTACAAATGCAAATATCTTTTTCATGATTTCACCTCCTGTTGGCTTGGTGATTTCATTAGATCACCGGTTCCTGAATCGTCCCTGAAATTTAAATAAAAAATAAAAATTTTATGTATGTTTTTCGGGTTCAAGTAATAGTTGAGTCAGATCAAGATTTTGGAAGCTGCAAGTAAATTTCAGGCTGGATTCAGGTTGAGAACATAACATCTGCTCTTCGGAAACACGTTCAGTGGAGAATCCAAATTGTCCATCCCCTCTCACTTCATTAAATCGGCGGTTGTCGGTGTGCTGGTGCTGATTAGCCTCCCTGCACGGGCTGAACCAGAACTGCAACTGACCAGCGCAATCAATGCCGCCATCGAAAACGATCCCTGGCTTCGTCAGAGCGCGCACCTGCAAAGCGCGCTGCTGGATGAGTCCGTTGCTGCAGGGGCATTCCCGGACCCTCGTATAACCTTGGGCGCGGCGAATCTGCCCACGGATACCTTCGACACCGGCCAGGAGGGTATGACTCAGGCCACCATTGGCTTTAGCCAGAAAATTCCGAGGGGTGATAGTCGGCAACTGGCCAGTGCGAAAATGCAGCAGATGGCCAGCGTTCAGCCGTTCCGCCGTGAGCAGCGCCAGGTGGAGGTAATGGAAACGGTAACCCACCTGTGGCTTGATCTCTGGCGATCTCAGCAGAGCATCCGGATTATTGAGCAGAACCGGGGGCTCTTTGAGCAGTTGGCCGACGTGGCCGAGGCTGGCTATACCTCTGCGACTATGGGCTCCAGGCAGCAGGATATTATTCGCGCCTCTCTGGAGCTGACTCGCCTGGAGGACCGGTTAACCACCCTGAATTCACAGCTCGCCTCAAGTCAGGAGTCTCTGGGTGAGTGGGTTGGTACGGCACAGGCCCGGCTCGCAGTCAGCGAGGGAATGCCAACAGAGTTGTTGCAGGCGTTTCCTTCAGGCTGGCGCGAAACCACGGCGAATGCGTTGACTCGTCACCCCTCAATCCGTGCTACCGATCAGTTGATTGAAGCAAAGTCTACCGATGTGGATCTGGCCCGGCAGGCCTATAAGCCGGAGTGGTCGGTCTCCGCCCAGTACGGCTTCAGGGACAGCGCGCCCAACGGCCAGAACAGGGCAGATCTTTTCTCCGTGGGTGTTGGTTTCGATCTCCCGATTTTCACCGGTAACCGCCAGGACAGAACCCTGAATGCCTCTTCCGCCCGACTGGAAGCAGCGAAGACAGAGCGCACTCTGCAGATACGGGGTCTTCAGGCCAAGGCCCGTGCTGCCATGGCCCGGATTGAACGGCTGGATGACCGCATAAACCTCTATCAGCAGACCCTGCTGCCGCAAATGGAAGAGCAGGCCAGTGCCGCGCTTTCGGCCTATAACAACGACGACGGCGATTTCGCCGAAGCCGTGCGGGCCCGGATCGCCGAGCTCAATGCCCATGTCGAGCTGATACAGATGAAGGCCGAACGCGCAAAGAATCTGGCGAGTTTCCGATACCTTACCGTGGACTCCTCTGAAATAACCTCACTTTCACTGACTCGTTATCAGGACTGACCATCATGGCTAATTTCGTTCGCCCTTTGGGCTTTGTGTTGCTCGGTGGCATCGCCGGAGCAGGGGCTGCCTGGTGGCTGGCCACTGAAACCGGAACAGCGCCGGCTTCTGAAACCGCCAGCTCCGAAAGCAAGGAGCCCCTTTATTGGGTGGCACCGATGGACCCCAACTTCAAGAAGGACAAACCTGGAAAATCGCCCATGGGGATGGACTTGGTACCGGTTTATGAAGAGGGCGGCTCAGGTGAGGATGCCGCCGGCACGGTCCGCATTTCACCAACGGTCGTGAATAATCTCGGGGTTCGCACAGCACCGGTAATCAAGGGAAAGCTGCCAAACAACATCACCACCGTTGGCTATGTGCAGTACAACGAAGATGAAATGGCACACGTTCACCCCCGGGTGGAAGGGTGGATCGAAGCCCTCTACGTAAAAGCGGAGGGCGAGCCAGTCGAGCAGGACAAGCCGCTCTATACCCTCTATTCGCCCACGTTGGTAAATGCTCAGGAGGAAATGCTCCTGGCCCTGAACCGGGGAAACCAGCGGCTGGTTAACGCGGCCTCCGAGCGCCTGACCGCACTGAATGTCCCAGCCAGCTTGATTCGCCAGTTGCGTGAGACTCGCGAAGTTCAAAGAACCATGACCGTCCACGCACCGGCCTCAGGCGTAATCGAAAACCTGAACGTTCGCGAGGGAATGTTTATAAAGCCCGGGAACCGGGTGCTGTCCATCGCCGCACTCGATGAAGTGTGGGTGATTGGCGAGGTTTTCGAGAGCCAGCTTTCAGCGGTCGAGGAAGATAACCGGGTAACGATGACCCTGGATTATATGCCCGGCCGGGAATGGCGAGGCGATGTGGATTACGTCTACCCCGAGATCAATCCCAATACGCGCACAGCCCGGGTCCGGATGCGTTTCGATAACGCCGACGGTGAGCTGATGCCGGGGATGTTTGCCCGGCTGGATGTTCAGGGGCAGCGTGGCGACAGGGAGTTCCTGGTACCTCGAGAAGCCGTCATCCGCACCGGGCAGAGTGATCGCCTGGTGCTGGCGCTGGAGGAGGGCGCTTTCAAATCAGTTGAGGTGACTGTCGGCCGGGTGGGAGATCAGTACGCGCAAATACTTGACGGCATCATGCCGGGCGACACGGTGGTGACCTCCGCCCAGTTCCTGATCGACTCTGAATCCAGCAAGACCTCCGATTTCCAGCGAATGTCCGCCCAACCCGGCAAAGGCATGGACCCGGAAATGGACCATTCCGGGCACAACATGGAATCGGGCCAGATGGAGATGCAGAACGATCCAGGTGCTATGGACCACTCGGGAATGAATGATTCAGAAATGCAAATGGATCATTCGGAAATGGACCACAGCAACATGGACCACAACGGAGGCCAGCAATGATCGCCTCCGTTATTCACTGGTCTATCCGCAATCGCTTCCTGGTACTGCTGGCCACCGTGCTTATCACAGGGCTGGGCCTGTATTCGCTAAAGAAGACGCCCGTGGATGCGCTGCCGGATCTTTCCGATGTGCAGGTGATCATCAAAACCAGCTTCCCGGGCCAGGCGCCGCAAGTGGTCGAAGACCAGGTGACCTACCCGTTAACCACCGCCATGCTCTCGGTGCCGGGGGCGGAAACGGTCCGGGGCTACTCGTTCTTCGGTGACTCCTATGTGTATGTCATCTTTGACGAAGACACCGATATGTACTGGGCCCGTTCGCGGGTGCTGGAGTACCTTTCCCAGGTGGCGCCCAGCCTGCCGGACTCGGCCCGGCCGCAACTCGGGCCGGATGCCACCGGCGTGGGCTGGGTGTACCTGTACGCCCTGGTTGACCGCACCGGCCAGCATGACTTGAGTGAACTGCGCAGCCTTCAGGACTGGTTCCTGAAATACGAGCTGCAAACCGTGCCTGGCGTGTCCGAGGTGGCCGCGCTCGGCGGCATGGTGAAGCAGTACCAGGTCAAGGTCAGCCCGGAAAAACTGCGGGCACTGGGGATTCCCCTGGCCCATATCCAGAATGCCATTAAACGGGGTAACCAGGAGGTGGGTGCCTCCGTTATCGAGATGGCCGAGGCGGAATACATGGTGCGCACCTCCGGCTATATCCAGTCCCGCGACGACCTGCTGTCGATTCCGTTGGGTCTCGATGACAACGGCACTCCCATCCTTTTGAAAGACGTGGCTACGGTTGAAATCGGTCCACAGATGCGACGGGGCGTTGCCGAGCTGAACGGGGAAGGGGAAACCGTTGGCGGCGTTGTGGTGATGCGGTTTGGTGAAAACGCCCAGGCAACCATTAACGGCGTGAAGGACAGACTGGAGGAACTGAAATCCAGCCTGCCCGAAGGCGTGGAAGTGGTCACGGTTTATGATCGCTCCGGGCTGATCGAAAGGGCGGTCAACAACCTCGGGTTCAAGCTGCTGGAAGAATTTCTGGTCGTAGGCCTGGTGTGTATTGTTTTCCTGTTTCATGTGCGTTCGTCACTGGTGGCGATTCTCAGCCTGCCCGTGGGCATTCTGATGGCCTTCATTGTCATGCACTGGCAGGGCATCAACGCCAATATCATGTCGCTCGGGGGGATCGCCATTGCCATCGGCGCCATGATTGACGGCGCCATCGTGATGATCGAGAACATGCACAAACACATGGAGCGAACGCCACTCACGCCGGAAAACCGATGGGAGGTGGTCGCCCGATCGGCCTCGGAAGTGGGGCCGGCGCTGTTTTTCTCGCTTCTGATTATCACCGTGAGCTTTGTGCCCGTCTTCGCCCTGGAGGCGCAGGAAGGGCGTATGTTCGCACCACTGGCATTCACCAAGACCTACGCCATGGCGGCCAGTGCCGCACTTGCGGTCACACTGGTTCCGGTACTCATGGGGTACTTCATCCGGGGCAAAGTGCTGCCCGAACACAAGAACCCGGTGAACCGGCTGCTGGTGGGTATCTACATGCCGGCGCTGAAACTGGTGCTCCGGTTCCCGAAAACAACCGTTCTGGCAGCGTTGCTGGCCCTGGTTGTGGGTGTTTGGCCAGCCACCAAAATCGGCAGTGAGTTCATCCCGCCGCTGGATGAAGGCGATTTGATGTATATGCCAACCACCTATCCGGGGATCTCGATCGGAAAGGCCAGGGAGCTGTTGCAGCAGACGGACAAACTGATCGCCACCTTGCCGGAAGTGGAAACCGTGTTCGGCAAAGTAGGGCGGGCGGATACCGCAACCGACCCGGCGCCGTTAACGATGATTGAGACCTTTATCCAGCTCAAGCCCCGGGACCAGTGGCGCGAAGGCATGACCACCGAAAAGCTCAAGCAGGAGCTCAACACCCTGATTCAGTTCCCGGGGGTAACCAATGCCTGGGTGATGCCGATCATCACACGAATCGACATGCTGGCCACGGGTATCAAAACGCCGGTGGGCATCAAAGTGGCAGGCCCGGACCTTGCCGTTATTCAGGACATCGGCAAGCGTCTTGAAGAAGTCATGGTCGACATCCCCGGCACGGCCTCTGTGTATTCAGAGCGGGTCGCCGGTGGGCGTTATATCAAGGTGGATATCGACCGGGAGCGTGCCGCCCGCTATGGTCTCAACATTGCCGATGTTCAGCAGGTTGTCGCGTCCGCGATTGGCGGCATCAACGTGTCGAGAACCATTGAAGGGCTTGAGCGTTACCCGATCAACCTGCGTTACCCGGCAGACTACCGGGATTCGCCGGAGAAGCTGGAGCAGCTTCCCATCGTGACTGCCTCGGGCCAGCGAATTGCCCTGGCCGATGTGGCGGATATCCGGATAGAGGACGGCCCGCCGGCAATCAAGAGCGAAAATGCCCGCCTGAACGGCTGGACCTTCGTGGACATCGAGGGTGTGGACGTGGGCACTTACGTGGAACAGGCCATGGACATCGTCAGCGACGAGCTGGACCTGCCCGCAGGCTACTCCGTCACCTGGTCCGGCCAGTATGAATACATGCTGCGCGCCAAGGAAAAGCTGACCTACGTGGTGCCGCTGACACTGGCGATCATCGTGATCCTGCTGTTCCTGAACTTCCGGCGCTTTGCCGAAGTCGGGATCATTATGGGCACGCTGCCGTTCGCAATGATCGGTGCCATCTGGCTGATGTACCTGCTCGGTTACAACTTCTCGGTGGCCGTGGGCGTTGGTTTCATTGCCCTGGCCGGTGTGGCCGTGGAGATCGGGGTGATCATGCTGGTGTACCTCAACCAGTCCTACCAGGCGATGCTGGAGAGCTGCGAGCACAAAGGCGTCAATCCCAGGCGGGAAACCCTGCGCCATGCCGTGCTGCACGGCGCCGGCTTGCGGGTACGGCCGGTGATGATGACCGCCGCTGCCATTATCGGTGGCCTGGTACCCATCATGATCGGCACCGGCACTGGGTCAGAAGTGATGGGGCGCATTGCCGCACCCATGGTCGGGGGCATGATCTCTGCCGTGATTCTGGCACTGCTTGTGATCCCGGTACTGTTCTACCTCTGGAGACAGATGTCCGTCGAGAAGTAGCGTGTAACTCACTGACTTGAAAGCGATGTCTGATTGCCTGGCCCGTAGTAAAAGGGCCAGGCTTCAGGCCGTTTTTTCTTTGAGCCCGGCCCGGGCCTCCCTGATGGGCCAGTGCAGTCCCATTGCAATCAGACTCAACGCCACCGACATCCACCACAGACTGTTGTAATTGCCTGTCATTTCATAAAGCACCCCGCCCAGCCAGACACCACTGAAGCTGCCCACCTGGTGACCGAGAAAGACCACACCGTACAGAGTGGCCATATAACGGGTACCAAACATAACGGCTACCAGCCCTGTCGTCGGCGGCACCGTCGCCAGCCAGAGCAATCCCATCACACAACTGAAGGCAATAATGGACGCCTGGGTCAGAGGCAGAACCAGGAACAGCGTAATCAGCACGGCCCTGGCACCATAAATGGCAATCAGCACGTTACGGAGCCCGAAACGGCCCGACAGAACGCCAGACATCAGACACCCGAAAATATTGAAAAGGCCTATCAGACTGATCGACCAGGCAGCGATTGTTGAACTGAAACCGGCTTCCGTCAGAAATGGTGGCAAATGAACGGTAATAAAGGCCACGTGAAAACCACACACGAAAAAGCCCAGCGTCAGAAGCCAATAGGGAAGGTGACGCCGGGCGATGTTCACAACCTGAGGGAAATTCTCTTCAGGTTGTGGTGGTTTAACGGCGTTGTCATCGGTGTACAGTCGGGGCCGGGCGAGGGGCATTGCCAGAACGGCCATCAACAGTGCCGACAATGACATGAGCTGGAGCGCGCTGGCCCAGCCGAACGCTTCAACCAGCTGGCCGATTATGGGTACCAGCAAAAATTGGCCGGCGGAGCCCGCTGCAGTGCCGATTCCTAGCACGAGTTGTCGCTGAGACGGAGCGGCCACCCGGGCCATGGCGGGCAACACAATGCCGAAAGACGTACCCGCCACGCCGGCACCGATGAGCAAACCCATGCCGGAATTCAGCGCCCAGATGTCGGCGACACTGGCCGTCAGCCATATTCCGATGGCATAGAGTACCGCCCCTGTCACCAGTACCTTTGTGGTTCCGAACCGGTCTGCCAGGCCCCCGGCCAGAACCGCAATCACGCCCCAGGAAAGATTCTGGATGGCCAATGCCAGGCTCAGGACATCGCGCCCCCAGTCGTTGGCCTCCCCAATGGGCTGCACAAACAGGCCGAAACTCGAACGCAATCCGAACGACAACATCAGCAACAGGCAACCGCTGGCAATCAGCCAGATACTGGAGGCGGGAATGCGCGCCATTCAATAAACTCTCATAAAAGGATGACTCCGCTAAACACAGTCAAATCAAAGGGCAGGGCAGCGAAACCTGCAGCAGGTTTTCAGGATAAGCCGGAAGCATGGTATCTTCCAGTCAGAAGACTTGGTTATTAGAACCTGACAAATCAACACGGGCGAGCAGACCTTATGAATGTAGTCATCATCGGCGCGGGGATTATGGGAACCACCTTTGCCACTCTGGCAAAAGAAATGGCCCCGGAACTGAATATCACCATTCTGGAAAGGCTGAGCAGTGCAGGTGCAGGCAACTCCTCGGCATTCTGGAACGCCGGCACCGGCCACGAAGCAAACTGTGAGCTTAACTATACCCCGGTGGACGAAGAGGTCATTGCGGTCGACAAGGCATTGAAGATTCATGCCCAGTTCAATGTCGCCAAGCAATTCTGGGCTTACCTGGTAAAGAAGGGCGTCGTCGAATCCCCTGAAACGTTTATCAACCAGACGAAGCACTGCACCATTGTTTCCGAGTCGGCAATTGAAGAGCTCAAATTGCGATTCAACGAAATGTCCGCTCATCACTTTTTTGAGCAGATGCGCTACTCCGAAGATTTTGATGAAATCAAAAGCTGGATCCCCTATACCATGGAGGATCGCCCACGCCATGAAAAAATGGCGGCTACCGTTATCGAGACCGGCACAGACGTTAACTTTGGAGCCCTGACGGAACAGATGGCAAAACATGCCGTGAATGATCTGGGCGTCAAAATCGAGTACAACACTCATGTGAAGCGCGTTCACAAGAGCCCCACAGGCAGCTGGCTCATTGAGGCCGAAACCAACGGCAGCCCGGTCCAGCATAAGGCGGACGTGCTCTTTGTCGGCGCAGGCGGTGGCGCGTTCCCGATTCTGAAGAGAAGCCACTTGCCGTTCCGGAGCCGGTTTACCGGCTTTCCCGTCGGCGGCCGCTTTTTGCAGGCTCAGATCAGCGAAGAGCAGGCCAAAGACTACAAAGCCAAAACCTATGGCAAAGCGAAGGTGGGCGCTCCTCCCATGTCTGTGCCGCACCTGGATCTGCGGGTGGTGAACGGCAAACACTACCTGTTGTTCGGCCCGTTCGCGTCATTCAAACCGATTCTCGAAAGAGGTCGTGGATTCTTTGACTATGTTCGTTCACTTCGCCTGCATGATATTCCGGGGTTGATGAGCGTGGCCATGGAGCATTACCCCCTGGTGAAGTATCTGGTGTCAGAATCCTTCAAAGGCAAAAAGAGCATGCTCGAAGAGCTGGACAGCTTTGCGCCGGGCCTGAGTAAAAAGTTCGACTGGGAGCCTATTGAAGCCGGCCAGCGAGTGCAGATCATCAAAGACGGCGATTTGCAGATGGGCACAGAAATTGTAGTTTCTTCGGACAAAACCTACGGCACATTGCTGGGGGCATCACCCGGCGCATCGGTTTCTCCTGAGGTTATGCTACGCGCTCTGGAACAGCTGCTGCCAGCCGTGTTTACTAAAGACGAAGCCCTGCAGAAGAAGAATGAAATTTTCCCCGAGGATGACCTTGATACTCTGATCAATCATCCTGATCGTTACCGGGAAATTCGCGATGCGGTGAACAAGCAGTTGGGGATAAACCAGTCCAAAGCTTAATAATAACAGCTTGGCATTAAACCGGACGTTGCCAAGCTCGCTTCCTGGTAGCAAACCGATGCCGACTTGGGTCGCGACCAGGAATGCGTCAACGAGGAGCCCCTATGCCCACAACTGTCGCGAACCTGGACGAACTCGCAACGTTGGCAGACTATTCCTTCATGGATACGCTCAATTGCGATCCTGAAGGTAAAGCGAGCGGGGCCGACCACGCGCCTCGACAAGTCTTTTCTGGCCATTACGTTCCGGTCAAGCCAACGCCGATCGAGAACCCCGAATACGTTGCGCACAGCAAAAACCTGTTTCGCGAACTGGGCTTTGCCGACAGCATGGCGCAGTCGGACGATGTCGTCCGTATGTTCTCCGGTGACCTGTCCCATGTGCCGGAGCCGATGCGAAAGGTCGGGTGGGCCTGTGGCTACGCGCTCTCCATCTACGGCAAAGAATTCTACCAACAGTGCCCGTTCCAGACCGGCAATGGCTACGGCGACGGTCGCGCCATTTCTGTACTTGAGGCTGTTGTCAACGGTCAGCGCTGGGAAATGCAGCTGAAAGGGGCAGGGCGCACACCCTATTGCCGCGGTGCGGATGGCCGGGCGGTTCTGCGGTCCAGCGTCCGGGAGTTCCTGGCACAGGAGCACATGCATGCTCTCGGTGTGCCTACCTCACGGTCTCTGAGTCTGTACGTGTCAAAAACCGAAAAAGTCAGGCGTCCGTGGTATTCGGAGGGCTCACACTCAATTGATCCGGATGTTCTGATCTCCGAGCCAGTTGCCATCTCTACGCGTGTTGCACCGTCATTCATTCGGGTAGGGCAGCTGGAACTCTTCAGTCGTCGTGCCCGCAAGCAGGAACACCCGCAGGCGATGGAGGAGCTTGAGAAGATCGTCTTGCACCTGATCGATCGTGAATACCATGGTGTTATCGACCAGGCACTGACAACGGCAGAAAAAGTGGTGTTGCTTGCAGGTGAGTTCCGCAGCCGACTGACGTCGCTTGTGGCGAACTGGATCCGTGTTGGCTACTGCCAGGGTAACTTCAACAGCGACAACTGTGCGGCCGGCGGTTTCACGCTGGACTATGGACCCTTTGGATTCTGCGATGTGTTTGATCCGCAGTTCCAGCCCTGGACAGGTGGCGGCCGACACTTTTCATTCCTTAACCAACCCGCGGCGGCAGAACGCAACTTTCATTCGTTTTGTTCGGCGTTGCGGCCACTGTTGACGGAGCACCGTGACTCTCTGAGGGAGCTTGATGAGATTGAAAGTGATTTTCCGAAGGTGATGCAAGAGCAAATGGAGAAGATGTGGGCAGCCAAACTTGGGTTGGACGCTTTGCACGGGGACTTATTCAGTGAACTCGCAACACTGATGATGCAAACGCCCGTTGATTACACGATGTTCTTCCGGGAACTCTCGTTTGTACCCGACGACATTGAGCCACTCAGGAAAAGCTTTTACAAAGGCCGCACCTATGCTGAAGACCCTGACGGCATGGACAGGCGTTGGTCCGCGTGGCTTGGCAAATGGAAATCACTGACCCGATCCGGCCCTCGGGAGGAGCTTTCCAGCCAGATGAAGCTCGTCAATCCGAAATACAGCTTGAAGGAGTGGTTCGTTGTGCCTGCTTATCAGCAAGCGGCAGCGGGTGACTACGCTTTGGTGCGGAAACTGCAGGAAGTCATGACGCAGCCATACGACGAGCAATCGGAGGACGTAGAAAAGAAATACTACAGGCTGGAGCCGCGGGAGCTGTTTGGCGTTGGAGGTGTGTCGCACCTTAGCTGCTCGTCGTAACCGGCGACCTGCAAAGTACTGTATTCCCATGGTATAAACCACCAGCTCAGGCTGCCTCCCGCATCAATCTGTTTGGGGGAGGCTTCAGCCTATTCTTTGATCAATTGCCCAGCACATCGGTTCCGTTTTTCTTTGCCTGTTTCTCCTTTTTCTTTTCTTTCGCGGTTAAAAGCGGTTTCTTTTTACTGTCTTTTTTTCTGTCCTGGCCTTTGCTCATACTATCTACTGACCTCTGATTGCAGGTGCACCGGCATTAATGCGCTGTGCACTGGGTGATGCCGATGCTTACAAGATCCAGTATGGACCCAATTACGAGCAACCGATAGCAAAGTATTTCGGGAAGGAGCCGCTCACAAGGTAGCCTGGTCTGCAGTGAAAAGGAGTACCACATGGATGACGAGAAATGGGTGAGAGATTGGTGATTCAGATCATTATCAGTGTATCTGACCCCGATTTAACCTCTATTTTCAGCTGCAATTCAGTTTTATGGTCCTTACTGTGTATGAAGCAGCAATAGATGAACATTTTCAGGAGAAACTCATGAACAAATTAAGCCGTTTAGTCGTGTGTTCCATGCTGGTGGCCGCACCCGCTTTGACTTTTGCACAGGGCAATTCCGAGCAAATGCCCCGAGGGGGCATGATGAACCAGGAACAGATGCAGCAAATGCAGGAAAACATGGCGCGAATGCAAGGCATGGCGCAGGAAATGCGTAACGCCAAATCGGCCGACGAACGTCAGAAGATTCGCGAGAGGCACATGGACACCATGCAGGACCACATGGGCATGATGCGCGGCAGCATGATGGGCCAAGGTATGATGGGCAATGGCCAAGGTATGATGGGCAATGGCCAAGGTATGATGAATAACGGCCAAGGTATGATGAATAATAATCAACAAGACCAGGGAAACCGTGGTGGTAGCGCAGGTATGAATAACGAGCAGCGCCTGGACATGATGGAGCATCGCATGAATCAGATGCAATTGATGATGGAGCAGATGCTGGAGCATCAGCGCCAACAGAACCGGAATTGATCTCTGGCTCACGAAGTCGCAGATGACGGTTTTGGGCTGCTCACTGGTTGGGTGGCCTGAAGCGCTGTATAGATGACCACATTAAGTACTAAACTCCCGTGACAGTGTATCAGGGTCTTACCTACCAAATTCCACGGAAAGTGCTAAAGAAACCTAAAGTAGATTCTAGGATGGCGCGCTGGTCGGGGGTTCCACACAAAGCGGTAAATTTGTCGTCCTAGTCACTTACCCTGAGTCATCTCTTCGAGGTTTGTAAGCCCTCCTAAAGGGACTTTTGGGGAAGAAAAGAGGAGGGGGATAGTAGGGCGATTATCGGTACTTCCCTAATACCGTGCTCATAAAGGCATTAACAGCACCCGGCCCTGTTTGAACGGTGACTGTCCCGCCCATTTCCTTGGTGCGACGCAACGGCAAATGGGCATGGTTTAGCGGTGCATTCGCGAACAAAAACACAAAATTATCTCCGAGCGTGCTTCTACATTTGGCACAGGTGTTTACCCAATACTCGCCTCCATATTGCTTTGAATACCTGTATTGAATCGTTGGTGGTCTCGGGGTAGGGGGCTGACTTTCAGCGAATGGAACACCGTTCCACCAAAAGACCGGAACCTCCGTTTTACACTTCCAGCAGATGTCAGAGCTTGCGATGAATGGGGCCCTATCAGGATTGAAGACCACAGACGTAATATCTGGACGAATATTCCAGCGCTTCAACAACTGCTGTTTCGATTTAACAATACTCTTACATGGCGGGCATAGGGCGGTTTTCATTCGGGAAGCGACAGCAATCCACCGGGAAGGGTTCTCGATCACGCTGAGTGCATCCAGTTCTATCCACGGGATATTCAACTGCTCAGCTTTTTCTTCACCTACAGGGTGGGTATGGCGGACCTCAACCCCGAGAGCTTTCGTCGCTCCTCTGAAGCCAACTACATCCACTTTATACGAACCAACCCACTCTTCTTCACGGGCGGCCGAGAACGTGCCTGGAGGCAGGTCCTGGGCAGTTGGTTTGTCGCAATGTTCGCATTGCCTTTCCACAGACAGGGTTTGTTGGTCGCTTCGGGCATTCTTGGTGATAGCTTCAACGATAAGCCACTTGGCAATTTTGTGGATGGCAGACTCGGGGTTACAGCTGGTACCGCTACGGTGCGCGAAGTGTGCGACCCGAACATCTCCTTGACGGAGCGTGACTTCGTCATCACAGTTGGGGCAGAAAAAACGATCCCCACGAACAGCCGCGGAAGCAGAAACAAGCTCTTCAAGATCCGTCAATGCATAGGGCAGGCGTAGATGTTTGGGGGCCAAGTCTACAGACATTTATCGGCATCACTCCGGAACGAATAACAGAATAGTAGGATATCAAAATGATAATGCCAGGTTATCTATAGACGACCGCAAAAAGACTAAATTTCCGAAAAAGTCCCCAGCTAGGCGAAAAATGGCTTACCATCTCTTAACGTGAGGAGGCTATTAAGAAAATCGTCTCCAAGCTATCCGACCCCATTTCCATATTTTAAGCTTATGAGTTCCGCTTTCTACCTTCCGCGCAGACTATCGAGCAGTGACAAGACATATACTGAAGCGGAGTTACTGGCTTCTTCGAATTATGTTGTCATTCTGGCTGAACCCGGGGGCGGGAAAACTGAACTTATGGGGAGCCTTGCCCGGCAGATGGGCACAAGGGTCGTTACTGCGAGTAAATTTGGGTACGTCGGAGCGAAATCAAATTGTGCGCCGTTAGTAATAGACGCATTCGATGAACTGGCAAAAGTCGACTCTTCCGGCATCTATAAAATTCTAAGCCAGATTGAGGCCGCCAGGCCGACCCAGGTATATTTATCGAGCCGTTCCAGTGAGTGGGACAGCGCTAATACATACGCCTTCAAGGATTTTCTCGGGTATTCCCCCCTGGTCGTTAGGCTATGTGAGTTTGATGATGTGGAACAGCGGGCGATTTTCGAACATCATCTTGACGAAGAGGATTTTTCTGTTTTCCAAACAGAGGTCGCCCGATTCGACTTAGACGCGCTTCTTCCAAACCCCCAGTTTCTGAAACTCTTTGCCGACGCTTATACGGAGAGCGAAAGACATTTCACCGACAAGCGATCAATCTTCGCACAAGCGGTTGAACGCCTAGCGAAGGAAGCGAACATTAGCGTGGGCAGGACCAATCCGCCACTTTCGACCACTCAAAAAATTGAGATCTCATCTGAAGTTTTCGCCAAACTGTTGTTGTCAGGTTCTGAAGGCGTTGGAATGAGCGACGCCACTGAAGACCGGATGTATCCTTTATTAGCCTCACTGTTTAGAAGCCATACCTTGGCTGATGGCATTCTAGCAACTCAACTTTTTAAGCCTGGCGACAGCGCGGATCAACATCGCCCAGTCCATAAAATTGTCGCTGAATACTGTGCGGCAGGCTACCTTACCAAGCGGATAGCAGACCCAGCGGATCCTCTAACGCTCACGAAGTGCATGCCTATTATCGCCCCAAACTCTACAGTACGAGATGAACTCCGGGGGCTGCTGGGATGGCTGGCATCGCTAGGAAATATATTTGTAGAAAAAGCTGCAATAGAGCTTGATCCATATGCAGTGCTTGCTAACGGTGACCCTTCTCAGCTCGACCGCTCGTCAAAGCGTCTACTAGTACATCGGCTAAAAGAAATTGAAGCCAAAGATCCTCACTTCCGAAGAGGGGATTTCTGGCGCAGGTTCAGCGTTGCTGGTTTCTTCACCCAAGACGTCGTGGACGACATTAGACCGTTTCTCACAGCTGACAGTGATGGACACCTGCGCGATTTGTTCCTTGAACTTTTAGCGGGGTCGACAGCGATCAAGCTTTTGGAAAATGAGTTACGTCAACTTGCTTTAACTCTAGATGAGAGTGCAAACACACGCTTGCTGGCTAGCAGGTGTTTGCTCGAAATACAGGGATATGACCATCAAAGTGACTTAGATGTTCTAATCTCTGAGGCAAGCGATACGTCGTTAAGAGTGGCGGCAGAGACTATTGAAACTCTAGGCTCGGAAAAATTCGGGATGGCTTATCTCGCAGGCTTTTTCCGGGCCTGCGCGACTCTCTATCCAGGCCACAATGAGCATCGTGAGCGCACAGTAGGTACCCGCTACTTCGTAAAACACTTAATCAACGGTCAGGACTTGGAGACTATCGAGTGGTTTTTAGATGAACTGACCAGAGATTTAATCTGCAAGTGTGGCAAGAAGGCTTACGAGTGTGATTGCCTAAACGGTATAAGCAAAATCGTTGGCACAATGCTAGATCGATACTTCGATCTAGCCAAGCCGCCGTTTGATCCAACACGAGTTTGGGGCTGGGTCAGAAATCTAAATTTCCATGAGAGCAAAGCCGCAGACCAAAGCAAGGCGGTCGAAGTGCTTCAAAAGGATGACGAACTTCGCCAAGGAATTATTGCTCATGTATTTGGGAAGTTGACTGACCGTAACCAGATTTTTGAGACCAAGATACACAAGTTCGACTACCAGACCCACTGCGGCCTCTCGTTTCGTGAGGAGGACTATCAATTCGTAGTCGATCTGGCCTTTGAGACCGACAACCCGGACTTGTGGGCGAGTTTTATAGCTCATCATAGGGTTCATCGAAATAAGGAAAATCAAGGTCCTAACAGTTTGCGGCGGCATCTGCGGGAACAAGCATCGAAGAAGCCCTCATTCATGCGAGAGTGGATGAGGTCCAAAAGGTATGCGTCGCAGTTCGAGCGAGAGCGCCTGTTGCCTAGTTCCAGGCGTATCCGAAGGATGAAGCGTCGTCGCAGGGAAGAAGACAACATGCGGTTAGCAAATATCGAGTACGTCCATAACAACCGGGAATTGGTCGAAGGAGGGCGTCATGGGCGTTGCCTAGTTCGTTTTGCAGAGCTTGTGCTTATGGACCCAAACAAAATTGAGTACGAGTTCGGCGATGAGACTATTGTTCGGAACGCGCTCAGAAACTGCCTCGACTTCATTGCTTCGCACGTTCCCAGCTTGCTAGAGCTCGCTGAACTACAGTGTGCTTCGAAGTATAAGCACTCGGAGACGATTCTTTATGCGGCTTGCTTGGAGATCATGCGCGTTAAAGGCAACCTGGAAGAAGTCGATCTCCCGCTCCTCAAGGCACTGCGGACCAACATTAGCATGGGTTACGCTGCGGTTTCTGAAGAGGACCGAGAAGCCCTAAAGACTGAAGTTGACCGCTTAATCTTTCCTGATGCCGCAAGTGCAGAGAATTTTCTCCGGCAGTACGTTGAGCCGCAACTGGAACAGTCAGGATGTTCTCACCCTCAGATTAGGCTTCTACGCTACGATGAAGCCTTCATTGATTTGCGCGCAGAACTATCTGTTGAATGGCTCAGGCGTTTCGGTGAACTCGCTCTTGGGCCTCTTGATACGTTATTCGAGGTCGCTGCTCAGTATGGCAATCGTGACACTTTAAAAGAACTTATTGCGGAACGTTGCGCAGAGTTCATGTCCAACTGGCCCAACCCGACTGATGATGAAGACATCGAGCAAAAGCGAACATTCTGGCTCATTCGTGCATGGTATTTCCTGAACGACGCTCCCAGAACATACTGGGACTGGCTTAAAGCCAATAAAGATACGGTACTCCTACTGCAAGGGAGGTCTGGACAATTAAGTCTCAGAGATCATTCCTCTTGGCCAAGACTTACATCACTCAAGATTGAAGCCATTCTCGAGGCCTTCATTGGTCAATGGCCCAAGGTAAACCTTCCGGGCCAATATGGAACGGAAAGTCCCAGGGAGGAAACTGCATACCGCTTCTTAACTGAAGTAATCTGGTCAATGAGCTCAGATGATCCCGATGATGCCATTCCGGTTCTCGACCGGCTTCTCGCGAATCAGCGTTTCGCAGATCTGCATACTGACTTAAAAGGCATACACGCTAGTCAAGTCAGGAAGAAAGCACTGAGAGATTTCGAACCGCCAACGCCTCAGGAGATCGTAAATCAGCTTGACCGTGATGAAGTAGCTACTGTGGAAGGACTTCGTCAGCTCGTTCTTCAAGAGCTCCTAGACTTCCAGAAGGCGATAGATGGCGGGGAATTCAATTCCGCAGATCGATTTTATGAGAAAGGTGATCGACTCGGCGAAGTGCGGTCTACTGAGATTATTGCTGAACGAATCAACCTGAGACTTGAACCACTAGGTGTTTCAGTGACGCCGGAGCATCAGCTCAAAAGTGCAAACCGATGTGATTTCACTGCGACGAAGATGATTAGTGGTAAAAGACGACTACTGGTTACAGAGGTCAAAGGGCAGTGGCATAAGGAACTATACACCGCTGCTTCCGCCCAATTGCATGCACGCTACGCTATCCATCCAGATGCAGAGCAACAGGGTATTTTTCTAGTCATCTGGTTTGGCGCGGAGGAAAAGGTTGCGGGGCACAAAATACACGGTATTGGAAACGCCCTGGAACTCAAACGCAGCATCGAAGCAACGCTGCCGCCAGAGCTCACAGGTCGAATCGATGTGTTCGTTCTAGATGTGTCTCAGCCCAAATGGGACACATTGTGATACTTGGACATCTAAGCAGTAGACGATCACAAAAAATACAAAATCTCTGTAACCAAATATCAGTGGCTTACTGGGCAAACCCCACACAAAGTTTTAAATTTGTCGTCCAACTAAGAGATAAGCATGCCTAATTTCAAATGGTTAAACCGGTGCGGCCCATTAATGGCAGGTTTAAGCCAGCACATCGTAATGTGCCGAGATGAGCAAGTTGCTGAGGAAGTTCCCTAGTCACCCACGTTATCTCTGCTTAATATGAGGCTTATTGTTTAAGAAATTCAATCCGATGTCAGATTAGGAGATAACACGGCTTTAGTCCGTATCGTGAATCGATCCGTATTATACCCGCTCGGGATTCTCCTGGCCTGGCTAACGAGTGAGTGTGATCTTTCGAGTCTCAATGGACTTCTGTCCTGCATAACGCTTTTTTAGCTGAGAGTACTGTTTGAACCGAAGCCATGATTCGAGCGCTTTTAGTTCGCGCTTCTTGGACGCCATTGTGAACCCAAGAGGATGCAGAACGCTTTGAATCATCAGGTCTTGCTTTGCCATGTATTTTTCTTCGGCGAGTAACGTTGAATCTAATTCAATGCGATTGGGCCCTAACCTACCGAGCCGCTTTAACTCTTGCGCCAAATTGTTGAGTTGAATTGTAAAAAAATCTTCTCCTGCGGATTTTTCCTCTACGGTCGGATGGAAATGAACTTTCCAGCTAAGCCCTTTATCGTTGATTGAGGTTCTAAGTGAAGATGATCCTGCAAAATACACGTCTTGGGAATCTGCGCTTGTTAGTTTGCCAAAGGAAATGACCGCGACACAAAAGATAGAAGTGACGACAATTGACCAGGTGAAAATCGATCCAAAGGCCAAGCTTTGATTTGGGAGAGCGTAAAAAGGACCGTTTGTCGTGAAAGATCCACTATTGATGGCTAGAGTGACCAACAGATTAGTTGTAATGATGGGAAAAAATCCAAACCCAACTCCAAAAGGAATGAGGTGGCCAGGAATTGCGGGAGCTTTTTGAGCTATTAGGCTGTCTGCCTTTAGCGTGCCGTGTAATCTTTTCCAACAGACGGTTTGTGCCAATGCCCATACAAGCGTACCTAGCATAATCGCATAAACATAGCCCGAATTGGGGACTGAAGTCTGCCAAACTTGAGAATACGAATTGAAAACCGGATTTTGGCGCCCCTGATCGAGGCCGAGCTTACAGATAGCCAGCAGTACTCCGGTGGCTGGTGGGGTAAACGATAAAACTCTTAGGACGCTTTTACGCATGCTCTACGAATTTGTTGGCCCGTTTGTGAACGTCTTTTCGTATGACCGGTGCTGCCCAAATGCAAGATGATTGTCACTCTTCAGCAGTCTTAATGGAGTTCGTCCAACCGAGCATTGATGGCTGGCTTTAAGACCTCTTGGGCCACTCCTTGAGCCCAAGATCTTTGGGCTGGGATTACTGAATTCAAAGCGTGATATATTCGGTGAATTAAGGGCAATGAGTTAGTTCTAACTGCGCACTCAATCCAATCTTCCTTGTAGGGCCAGCTACTCGATAGCAGTTTCACCATTGCAAGTGTTGTAGGCTCAATAACGCCCTGCTGAACGCACAATACCTGTCCTTCGTCGTGTAGGTCGTGTACTTGATGACTTGCTTCCAGATCTGTTGCTCTAAGTAGCGGAAAACCACATTGTCCAATTTCTAGGAGAATTTGAGCTTCTATACGTTGGTTCTCGTTCTCCGCAGTTGCACTAGGTAAGCGAGCGATTTGGCCTAAAATTAGCCAAGGCGTGGTTTGTCCCAGCAATCGACATTCATCCAACCCAAGATCTTCAGTTACGTTTATTTGTTTGCCGTGCCCGGTCGAAATCCAAGCTTCTTGATTCTCAATTCTGAGGATGACATTGTCTCCATCTGGGAGAGCCATCTGATATTCACCGTTGAGCAAAGGTTGCTCATCTGGTTTTAGGTCAAGCAACCCTTTGACGATGCCATAGCTAAACCCTCCGGTTTTCTCCCAAACATTGACGATTGCCTGGGCTCCCACAAGATCACCTAAGTACAAACCGGACATGCGTCTACCAAGCCACTGGCCCGCTCCCCAGGAATCATCTGTAGCTCGCTTAGCTAGGATCTTCCCGGCTTCAGCAGCGAGCTCAATGAGAAATGCCGCTGGCGATGTGGGGATAACAATGTCCTCACCCGAGGGGTGGCGGTATTCACGAGTCCAGCCCTGTTGCGTCAAGTTTGCGAGCCTTTCCCGGCCTTCGATAGATATTGTATCCTGCCTGATTATAAAACCATGGGCTGCTGCCAGTGCCAAATTTGGATCATGGGGGTGGCTGTCGGCGAGATAATCACGTGCGAGTATGCGATACCCTCGCAATAACGCATGATGATTGCTAAACACTTTCCTTGCTACTTTAATTAGCTCTAATCCTAGGGAAGGGTAAAAGTGTGCAACCATCCCCTTTGTAAAATAAAGAGATTCCTGGGCAACTTCATCATATAGTGTTCTTAGCACCCACGGCGAGCGGTAGTCTTCACAAAACTCCGCGCCCTGTTCAAAGGTGATGCCAAGTTCACTGAAGGCCTGCATGGCAGCTCTAAATTCCTTGGAATTAAGAGCCCCCATTTCAATGCAATATGAATAGCTGCCCAGTGCCGTATTATTTCGACCATTCCTGTTCTTAACCAGGCTTTCAGGCTGGTCCGTTGTAAGAATGACTTTCAACTGATCCCCAAGTTTAATCCTGGCTAAGTGCTCTAAATCGCTTGCCAGCTTGGATCCAGGCTCCACACCATCAATTGCAAGCACTAGAGCTGGGCCATGAGGCCCTTTTGCCATTCTGCGAAGCCATTGCAGGCAATCATTTGATGAGAGGTTCCATTCCAACTTTTCTGAAAATAGATCTGCTAACGATTGATAAAGGCCGGGCCCAGGGTCGCCACGAAGTAGTAATACGGCAAAATCATTGCTCTGGTAGGTATTAACTGCGAATTCACGGAGCAGGTTGGTTTTTCCTACCGAAGGAGCTCCGGAGACAACGACGAACTGAGTTCCGTCTTGTAGTGCGGCCAACACCTCCTGTGATGATTGTCGTGGAATGATCAAATCTCGGGCAAATGGCTGCCCCGTATCTCCGGGAGCATCGCAGAGTTCATCAATGAGTGCCGCAGAGGCCTCCCGCACAATTGGCACCCAAACATCCGTGTCACGGCCCATCAAGGCTTCAGTAGCCCACTGTAGATCTGCGGCCGCAACCTTGGCCGCATTCGAAAATATTCGTTCTATGCCTTCCGCAGCTAGGTCTTGGGCGGAAATTGCCTGTCCTGTATTGCTATCGTAGACGCAAGTTTCATTACCATTTGTGACGACGACAAGAGGAGGTCGTGGTGTCATTAGCGCTGCATAACTTTGGGCTTGCTGAAAGTCCTTGGTGTTTAACGACTTGTCCTCTCGTTTCACCTCCAGTACCGCAAGGGCGCGGTCCCGATAACTGAGTATCAAGTCAGCTCGCCCGGTTTTAGTCCAAGCATATCCGCTATCAAAGTTGCGTTCCTCATGGCCCAAGCGGACAGTGAAGCTACGTTGCTGCTTGATTAGATTTCCCGGCAAATGCGGAAAGGCGGTATTTAACGCATTCGCAATCTTAGTTTCCAGTTCGGCTTCCGGTCGAACTTCAGAGTGGCTGGAAGCAGAAATAGTTGGGTCTCCAGCTTTGGGCATATCACTCCCTTGAATGGCGGTAGAGCATCGATTCAACAGGCTATTTAATTGGGCACATGATACCGCTGATGAATAACCGACGCCATTTTATTTAGGTGATAAAGTTCCAGTAACGCATGTGCAGAATTTTCGCCGCTGTATCCCCTAAAAAATGTTGGATTGCCCGTTTACTATCGCACGCATCTTAGCTTCAGCCTGCTCATCTAGGATCTTGTCCCTTGCAACCATTTCATAAACAGTCTGGTTGAGCGACGTCCATCGCTGATCCATCTCCCCATCCAAAATCTCACATTCGTGGAGGCGGCTATATGTGTCCAAGGACGCCTGAACGCTATCGCGAGTCGGCCGCGCGTGTCTCTGGAGGAGGATGACAGTAAGGATGTTTGATTTAATATCGAGCCCAATTCGCTCAAAGCGGCAAGGAACCGCGTCTTCTGGTAATAGGTGATAATAGTCCCGCCAAGTCTGTCCCAAGCGCAGTGCGTTGTTGAGGGTATTGAGGTGGCCCACAAGGCCGAGATAGCTGCGCCAGAATTCAGCGCGGTACAGCTGCAAGGACAGGGTTTCGGTAGCATCAAAGCGCTCTCCCGAAACCTCCACCTCCGACAATAAGACTGGTGGGGAGGGCACATTTACATACTCGGTGTTAAAGAAATAGCGGGAGTAGGGCACTGAATGGTGACGACTGTTTGGTGAAAGCATTACTCGCCAAGCACTGAAACTGATTCGAAGGACATCGCCATAGCTGAGCGTTCGCAAATAGCCGAATTCCTCTAAATCAGAAGTTACAACCAATCGCTTCGAAGGCACCAACCGCTTTATCGTTGGCGCCAGGGTGCGAAGGATTCGCTTAGTCATGGCTCTGTCCCGGATAAGCCCCATTCGATGGGAGGCGTGTTCATCCGGCCAGTTAGAGTACTTGGTGACAGGTGGGCCAAGTCGATATCGGTAAACGCACACAGGGGACAGGGATGCACCAACAGATGCGCAGGTTTTCTCCCATCGCGCAGGGCGAGGGTAAACCAAACATACCCAATCGAGAGAGTCCGGCCCGTTTGCCGACCGCCAATTGCCTTCATGCTCACGCCATGGCGCGCGTCTCAATCGGATATCTTGGTTTTCATGCATCTGAACTGCCTGATCAAGGTCTTCAAGCACACCGAATCCTTCCCATGGACTGTGGCTTGCTGCGGTGAAAAGCGCCCATCGCTCCAAATGCGTTCCGCAGGTTGAACACGCTGATCTGGTTTTCTGGAGTTCCGACGCCAATGGCCATGGTCGTTGGCAACAGGGGCAGATTTGCACCAAAGGTTTGTGATGAATTGGGCAGCGACGGAACCACGGATACTGAAAAAGGTAGCTGTGGTACCCCAAACTGGCGCACGTTGGACAGTTTCGTAGGTAAGAACCAGGACGGATGTTCGTTGGGGAATGGTAAGGAATTCCGTACTGGCTGCAATAGTGTCGTTCCCATCGTTGTGCCAACGCCGGTATCGAATACCGCTTGCTGGGAACCGTCAGGAGCTTCTGTGCCAAGCCTGCTCGCACGGCCTGAAAACTTTGTGAGTGATTGGCAATCAGGAACCGTCGATACGCACTGTAGTCGCTTTCGAAAGGTCGGCGTAGCAGCAGGCCCGTGTTGATCATCAGGCGCGTTCCTCAACCAACTGCACGAGGCTGGGCATCAACCCCGAAGCCGATAGGCTTTTGATAACACACGCTTCTAACATGACGCCATCGCGACTATCTTCGCAATGCGGTAAATAATCCATAACGAGCAGGTTGGTCGCCCGCACGAACTGAGCCATGCCCCAAGAAGTCAGCTCCAGCGGCACACCATAATCCTTGCGGAAATGGTGCCAGTAAACGGGAGCAATTTGCGCCAGGTGCCAGCCCTGATCGACTAATTTGGGGCAGAAATACTCGATGGCGGTTTGTTGGGTCTCTTCACAAACGACATAGTGATCGTACCCGGCGAGGCATTCTGAGAGTTCTGCCTCGGATCGAATTCCAAAAAAGTAATCGACGTTGTTGAAAAAACGTTCGCGCAGATACCGATTCTCGCGTCGCAGTAATGCCCGGCCCAAGGAGGCGAACTGGTCTTGATTTGCCACGAAAAACACCACGCAATTGATGCGAAGCTTTGCCAAATCGTTATAAATTTCGGCGAACGCATTCAGTTGGTTGATGGTCAGTAGCTGGGCCTCATCAACCATGAGTACGACCTGCCGTGTATCATTGGCGAGCGCGGCTTCGGCCAATCGCATGACAATTTGGTCGAGGAGAACGTCGGAGGTCTGACGCTTTATCTGGAAGTCGAGCGCTCGCGCGACTTTTGCGAAAACCGCTCGAATCGTTTCTACGTCGCGTCGGCCGTAGTGAGTGTAAAAGGCGTGAATGGGCTGGCCACTGCGGTTGGTCAGTTGGTCGCCGATCCCCTCAAGCGCGCGGGTTTTGCCCAGCCGGGCCTCCCCGACAATGACTCCGCCAGTGTGCCCGCAATGCACCCAGCTTTCCAAGCGCTCCCGCAGTGCCCGTGCCATGGGGGGCGGGATCGAGAATCCGGTGGCGTCTTCGAGTCTAGGGATAATCACAATCCGGCCCTCTACTTCCGCTTTTTCGCCATCTGGGGGTTCCAGTCGGGCAGCCGCGCAAGCGCGGCGTTTAACGCTGGCGTATCGTGCGTTGTTGCCACCTCAGTGTTGCCTTTATGAGACAACGTGTTTTCGTCATCAATGGCTCCTTGCGCCGCAAGGCTGACCATGGTGAGGGCTTCTTTCGGTAAATGACGATGAGCCATGGTGTAATTAAAGTAGCCGCCAAGAGGGTCGCGCCGGGACAGAAAACGTTCCTTAACCATTCGATTGATTCTTTTTCTCATCGACAAGCTGTGGGCGAACTTCAACCAAGTAGTTGGAGCACTCACGGTGCCAAGCGGCGAGCCCTCCAGCGTGATAACGCGTAGGTGTCGGATGTCTCGAATGTCGAAAACGATGTTCACTTGTTGACCAATCAGCGTGGCGCTATTCAAAGCAGCTCCCTCATACTGGCATCCTTGAAAATTGATCCGGGGTTGTTCAGCGGTAAACCCTTTCCGGACGGTTGCAGCCTGCATGCGCTCAAAGGGCTTGAGGCCTGGCCCAAGGGAGCCTGATCGCAACGGAATGAGATGATTGGCCATCTGATACTCCATTTGTTCCATCGGGGTAACGCCGCCCTGATTCCCTAGCGGTCGGTGGTTGTGCTCCGTTAGCAAAATGCTCACGGCCTCTTCCAGTGCCCTGAGGGAGACAAAGGGCGGTTCCTTCTGCAGCTTATTGGGCTCTCGCAGCGGGTCGGCAGGGTGACTGCCGGTCGTGGACGGGAAACGATGGATGTCGATGTTCAAGCGTCGGAACGCCTGTTCGATAAGAGCCCGTGCTTTCGGTGCCTTGGGGAGCCCGAAGTTACTGGCAGCGCCCAAGTGATCACACACCATTCGGCGCACCTGATGGGATAGATGGGCGAGCGCGTTGTCCATACGCACGAGCCCAAACGCGGGCCGGCAATAGCTTTCGCCCAGAGCGGATGGGAAGCCCGCCGTCGCAATATAGCTCAGGCCGGGGGTCGTGAGCTCAAGCGGCTCCCACGGCAGCACCAGCTGTTCCAGTAGAGCGAGGACGTCCGCTGCATTTGGGTGAACATCTGGGGCGATGGTTGAGGCTAGGTAGCAACCAGTTCCAACGTCCCGCGCGAGTAGCAAAGAGATCCGCGACAGCCGAATAGGCTTCATTCGCTTGTGCAGGACAACGGCAGCGGCGCCTTTGCAGTCGATGTGAGCTTCGTCGATCTGGATTTCCTGAAACGCCGTGACCGGAGTTGTTCGGGGACCGGTCGCACGCTTGGGATCCGACGGCATTAAGAAATCTGTCTTGGCGCGTTGCAGGAAACGCCGAACGGATTCGTAGCCCCGTGAGGCAGATGTGAACGGATAGGCGTCCCTCGGCCAATTTTGAGATTCCAAATAGGCGATAAAGTGAGCATGGAGGGCCTTTGGGGTAAGGTTCTGGCCTCGACGACTGCGTTGCGCTGCCAGTCGAATCTGCTTGGTTAAAGTGTCTTCCAGACCTGGCACGGTTGCCAGTAAATGGCTGAAGGCGCATCGGCTACCGGCCGGTTGCTCTAGCGTTGGTAAGGTGGAGGAGCGGCCGGAGCGTTTCACCTTTAGAAAGGGAATCAGGCCCCGGGTCAGTGCCGGTGGGGCATCTTCGGGGCCGCCCAGGCAACGCTCCATGAGCTGAGATACTCTGCCGGGAGAGACGCCAACCTCCGAAGCAACCACTTTCAGTGGCGTCCCTTGGAGCACGCCAGCAGCGATCCGCAGGTTTTTGTGGTAGCGGCGCTGATGCGGACTTGATAGCCGTTGAGTGTCGACGAGGGGCCAATTGGCGATGTCCCGCCATTCTGGCTCTGCGACCAGGCGTTCTCTCCAGGTCAGCTCCATGCCGTAATCACCTTATCGTAATCCAGTGGCGCTTCGCCCAGATTGCATTTGAGATCATGGCGATGCAGGAGCCGGTACAGCGCAAGCTCTTGCCAATATCGATCCCGACGTGGCGCATCGGTCAGCAACTCACCGACGGTAAGCGCATCGCCGTGTGCGCGGGCCGCGTCGAACAGTTGCTGCTCTTCAATCTGCGTTTCAATGCCTTGGGCCTGTGCCTGGGCGAGGACCTGGATAAGGGGCAGCCAATTCCTTGCCAGTTGCTCCTGCGCAAGCACGGTTTCGTTAGCCACCACTTCAAAGTGCATTCCGTACTGCTCGAAGAAAGCGACCAGCAGTGCCTCATCTTGTTCATCGAATTTGCCGCCCGGCTTAAGTTCCAGCACCTGGATTCGTCCACTTCGGACGACGTAGGCGTCGGGCGTGTAGAGCCTTCCCTTGACGACTAACTGGTAAGGCTGGGGGACAAAGCTGGTAACCTCCGGTGCCGCTTCCAGCAAGAGCGCGTGAATAAACTCGGCATAGCAGTGAAAGCTGGCCCGGTCAGGGTATTTGACGCAGCGCTGCTCGTAATAATCCGTAGACTTGGTCAGTTTGAGCGACGTCGCCTGCTGGGCCGGAATCATCTGGGCCTGGTTGAAGCGGACGTTGGACTGGCCCAACGATCTCGGCGTCGGGTGGAGCTGAGACGGTGTCATCACAGTCCCCCAGAGGAGTTTAGGGACTTTTAAGTATCGTTCATACCCTCCAATTGATCAAATAGTGATCATTTTGACAATAAACCCTAGTTCGTCAACCGGCCCCCGTTTCTTGCGGTTTTCCCGGTGCTTGCGAGACTAAAAGGGTCGGAATAGGGCCCCTGGCCGGGCCGGTAATTCCACCCAGAAATTGACAGAACCCCGGAGGGGAAATGTCAAAATTCATCACCAGCGCGCGGTCATTTCCGCGCCCACGCCCAAACAAGCGCTCGCTCGGCTTTCAGGAGCGCCCGCTGGTGTCGTTTCCGATCACCAAAGTGACCATCGATTGGGATCGGCTCATCGACAAGCGACCCTTGTTGCTGGAGACCCTCGACACCATGCCCAGGTACCTGCTCAAGCCCGAGGTGCTGACGCTGCTGGAGGCCGAGACCCACCCCATGCACCGGCTGATCCTGGATCTGATGTGGTGCACCGGCGCGCGGGTCTCCGAGGTGCTGGCGATCACGCCGGCGAGTTTTATCGACGACGGCTACGACTTCGGGGTGGTCCTCAAGACGCTCAAGCAAGGGGCAGGGCGGCCGAGCAAGCGTAGCCTGCAACGCTCTCCCAAGCGCTTCATCCCGATCCTCGACCGGGACTTCCAGACCCGGATCCAGAGCTACCTGTGGATGGGGCGGTTTCGGAAAGACGAACGGATCTTTCCGATCACCCGCCAGGCGGTCAGTGCGAACATCGATCGGTTAATAGAGCAGGTGGGGGGAGAGCCGCCGTTCAAGATTGGGTGTCATACCTTTCGGCACAGCTTTGCAGTGCATCTGCTATTACATGGGCGACCGCTGAAATTTGTGAGCCAACTACTTGGCCATCGGAGCGTCGAGTCGACGGAGGTGTACACGAATGTGCTTACGTTTGACGGATCGCACTTTCTGGAGGGGGTGGATTTTCACTGATCGGTAGATCTGTTTTCGAGCTCCCGAACCTGTCTAGATCCTGGGGGTGCCGGCTTCATTTCGTTACGTTTCGCTCGGGAAGCGCATTCCGCCAGATTAGCCCTAATAAGTCAGCTCGTATTTGAATATCGGCTACTGCCTTTTTCATTTGGAAAAGCCTTGAAGAGTCAAACTATTAGCTTATGCAACAGACATCATTCGATATGGTAGCTAAGATGATGACATCTTCGCTTCGGAGTAGTGGGCGACGAGCAACCCTAGCAAAAGTCTTTATAGGGCGAATCGGAGGCAACCATCTAAAGACCACACCTGCCAAGCCCTTGGGACCTTATCTGTCAGGTCTCATTAATGGCCTGCTTGGAACCATCCTAAGCCCTGTTTTACAGGGAAGGTTTTGGGAAAAGTGACAGCGGAAATTACGCTGCTTGAATGCATCAGCGACAAGGCCATTCAAATAGAACTCTGTAGAACTCTAAGGAGGGAGTATGATCAGCGAAATCAAAATCAATCCACCGCTTGCGACCTACCATACCCTCGCAACACTCAGCGATCTTCGCCGTATCAACTTCGTTTTTGGAGCCAATGGCACCGGGAAAACCACTATCAGCCGTGTAATAGCAGGAGCCTATGGAGACAGTCATTCCGAGCTAGTATGGCAGGGCGATGCTGCACTGGAGGCAATGGTTTATAACCGCGATTTTATCGATCGAAATTTTAACCAAGGCAATCCGCTACAAGGAGTTTTCACACTCGGTGAAAACCAAGTCGAGGCAGAACGTGAAATTGCTCAACTGCTACCGGAAATAGAAAAGATTGAAGGTAAAATAAGCAGCATAAACACTCAGCTTAATGGGGAAGAGGATCAGTCAGGTAAAAGGAAAGAGCTGGCCGATCTCGAACCCGAGCTACGTGAAAGATGTTGGAAGCAGAAACAGCTTTACGACGATTCTTTTCGGGAAGCGTTTGCTGGTGTTCGAAACAAAGCGGAAAGCTTCAAGCAAAAGGTATTGCAGGAAGCGACCTCTAATGACTCTGAGTTGCTTTCGCTCGACGAGCTAAAAGGAAAAGCAAGGACGGTTTTTTCTGATAGCTTAGAGAGAGTGCAGTTGCTTCCGACTCTGACGGCGGCCCCCCTTGTAGAAACGGAATCCCATGGATTATTGCAGAAAGCAATCATCGGCAATCAGGACATCGACATTGCTGCTTTGATTGATCGTCTTGGAAACAGTGATTGGGTAAAACAGGGTTTGAAATATCACGAGCAGGCCCCTGAAACCTGTCCCTTTTGCCAACAACCAACGGATGATCACTTCGCAGAGAGCCTTCGATCATTCTTTAGCAAAGCTTATGATGATGACATTCACGCGCTGACCACTCTTCAACGCCAATATCGGCGTGAGAGCGAACAATTGGTCGCTATGATCTGGCGAATGGCTGAGGGGAATAACACTTTCCTGAAAACAGAACTGTTTGAAGCTGAAGCAGAAGTCCTCTCTGAAAGACTGAAGCGAAATTGTGAGCTTCTTGAGAATAAGCTGGTGGAACCAAGCCGAAGAGTGGAGCTAGAGCCAATAACACCGTTGCTCGAAAAGCTGCAGGAGATGGTTTCAGAGGCAAATCTGGCTACGTCAAGCCATAACCAAACGGTCGCCAACATTGCGACAGAGAGGCAGACTTTAACCGCACAGATCTGGAAATATGTGGGCAATGAGTTGGCCGACGACCTGTCACGCTACCAACAAAATAAGAACCAGTTGAGTCAAACGATTAAGGGAATGGAAAAAAGCCTGCAAGAGAAACGGCAAGAGCGAAAGGAACTCAAAGAGAAGGTTCAAGAGCTAGAAAAGCAAACGACTTCAATTCAGCCTACCATCGCCGCGATCAATGATTTGTTGCAGCAATTTGGTTTTAACTCGTTTCAGCTAGGCGAATCTGACGATGGCAGGCATTATCGAATTATCCGAAAAAATGGTGAAGACGCCAGTCGCTCATTGAGTGAGGGCGAAAAGACCTTCGTTACCTTTCTGTATTTCTATTACCTGATCAAAGGCGCTCAAAGCCCCTCGGGGATAAGCTCAAACAGAGTTGTGGTATTTGATGACCCAATCTCCTCTCTAGACAGCGATATCCTGTATATCGTCAGCAGCCTTATCAAGGGAGTCATGGAAGAAGTAAGAAGTCAAATAGGCCAGATCAAGCAAGTGTTCTTGCTCACCCACAACGTCTACTTTCACAAGGAGCTCACATTTCACCCGCGCAGATCAGACGGTCGTGCGTTGAGTGAAGAGAGCTTCTGGCTGGTGAAGAAACTCCAACACGGATCTATTGTTGAGCGGCGTGAAACCAATCCAATTCGCTCTGCCTATGAACTGCTCTGGGAAGATGTAAAGTCCGCCAATCTATCGAGCATTAGCCTTCAAAATACATTGCGTCGGATCCTTGAGAACTACTTCACGATGTGGGGCGGAATGGGCAAAGACGAAATCTGCGCGCTTTTTGCTGGACGAGACAAGTTGATTTGTCAGTCACTATTCTCTTGGGTCAATGATGGCTCTCATTCAATCCATGACGACCTTTACATTAATCAAGGCGAGCAGACCAATGAAACTTATTTGCGAGTATTCCGGAAGATCTTTGAAAAGGCCAACCAGCTTGGTCACTATGAAATGATGGCAGGCGGGCAGCCTGCCTTGGCCGAGAGAGCGTAAATGGCAGTCCAGCACGGAGTTTGGAAGCTTTGGCGTCACGTCCCAAACACTGACCGATACGGCCGCAGATTCTGAAATCTATTGCGTTGTATAGGACTGAATAATACTAATCGAAATTATTGTTAGGGAAGGGGTATGTCTGACCAGGATACGTCAATAATAAAAATCCACGCCACCTTGGTGGAAAAGATCAACTTCGCCTGTCACCAGAGTGCATTCGCCGTACTGCGTGAATTGCAGGTCGAGAATCTGGATGAAGATCAGGATCTTTCAGACCTAACGGTAAGTTTGGAGGCGTCCCCGGCTTTTGTGAAGTCCAAGACCTGGACGTTGGACCGACTAGCGGCGGGTGGTCTGCTGACCATAAAGGATCGTGATTTGGAGCTGGATGGAGGTTTCCTGCTCGGTCTAACGGAATCGATGCGAGGGATGGTGACGATTCGAGCCTGTCAGGGTGAACATTGCCTGTCTGAGTTGGCGATTCCGGTGGAGTTGTTGGCCCATAATGAGTGGGGCGGTGCGACCTACATTCCCGAGTTGCTGGCCGCGTTCTGCACGCCGAACGATCAGACGGTAGATCGGTTGTTGGGGCACGCCAGCCAGATTCTTCGTAAGGCAGGTAAGTCCGGCAGTATCAACGGCTATGAATCTGGCAGCCGTGAGCAAGTTTGGTTGATGGCATCGGCCATTTATTCTGCCATAGTGAAAATGCAGGTGGGATATGCGCTCCCGCCGGCCAGCTTCGAGAACAATGGCCAGAAGATTCGCCTCCCCAGCCAGATTGAAAGCGCCAAAGTGGCCACCTGCTTGGATACCACTTTGTTGTTTGCGGCCGCACTGGAGCAGGCCCAACTGAACCCGTTGGTGATTCTTACCCGGGGGCATGCACTGGTGGGGCTATGGCTGGATAAGGAAGACCTTTCCAGTGTGGTGGTCGATGAGGCGGAAACCCTACGTCAGCGCATTCCCCTGAAAGAACTAATCCTAATTGAATCCACCTTCCTGACCACTCACCCAGCGCCGCCATTCTCCCAAGCGGTGAAGGACGGGAACAAGCAGGTTGCGCTGGACAAGGACAGCGAATTTATTGCCGCCATTGATATTCGCCGGGCTCGCGCACATCGCATTAATCCGATCGGCCTAAGGACACAGGTTGCAGGGATTGGCGAATCCGCGGATGTCATTGAGGTTGTCGAGCCTGGGCTGGAGGAGGCGCCGGTAGATTTGCCCACAGCAACCGTGCATGTGGAAGCGGATTTGCCAGACGATGCGCCGGATGGGCGTCTAGAGCGTTGGCAGCGTAAGCTTCTAGATCTGTCTGCGCGCAATCCTCTGCTGAACCAGAAGCCCAGTAAGAGCAATTTGACGCTGGTGTGCGATGATCCGGGTGCGTTGGAGGATGTTCTGGCAACGGGAGCTCGGATTTCCATTGCGCCCTTTCCGCAATTAAAGACTCAGGATCAGGATTCGGATATTCACCGGCAGCGCACTGGCGAAGAGCTAAGAGAAGTGTATGCCCGTGATGCGCTTGGCAAGAAACAAGTTTTGGTGGAGCTGAGCCAGGAAGATTTGGACAAGCGCGCGGTGGAGATTTACCGCAAAGCGCAGACATCGTTGAGGGAGGGCGGTTCCAATACTCTGTTCCTGGCGGTGGGTTTTCTGTTATGGAAACCCAAGGACAAAGACAACCGTCGCTATCGCGCACCGCTGATTTTGTTGCCTGTATCCTTGGAAAGGAAGTCTGTTCGTAGTGGTGTGAAGATGGTGGCCAATGACGATGAGCCCCGCTTCAACACCACCTTGCTGGAGTTGTTGAAAAAGGATTTCGGTATCGAAATCCATGGTCTTAGCGGTGCGTTGCCGGAAGATGATAGCGGTGTAGATGTTGCCGGTATCTGGAATCGGGTGCGCCATGCCATCAAGGAGGTGCCAGGCTTTGAGGTGGTGGAAGACGTGGTACTTGGCCATTTCTCCTTCGCCAAGTATCTCATGTGGAAGGATCTGGTGGACCGATCTGAGGCACTGAAAGAGAGCCCGGTAGTGCGCCATCTAATGGACACTCCGCGCGAAGCATACGAGAGCGAGATTCGTTTTGTCGAACCCAAAGACATTGATCGTGAATACACCCCCGTAGATCTTCTGACACCTTTGCCGGCAGACTCCTCTCAGATGGCGGCCATTGCTACGGCAGATCGAGGCAAAGATTTTGTCATCATTGGCCCGCCCGGTACCGGCAAGAGCCAGACTATCGGCAACTTGATTGCGCACATGTTGGGTAAGGGTAAGAAAGTGCTATTCGTGTCTGAAAAGACCGCAGCGCTAGGAGTTGTTCACCGGCGTCTAAAGGATATTGGTCTGGGACAGTTTTGTCTGGAGCTCCACTCCAACAAGGCAAGAAAAGCAGATGTGCTGGATCAGCTACGAACATCTTGGAACAGTGCTTCCCAGTCCACTGTCAGTGACTGGAAGGCCGAGGGCGAACGACTTAAATCGTTGCGCGATCGCCTAAACCGGGTGGTGAATGCGTTGCATCAACGCCATCGCAACGGGTTGACGGCACACTATGCAATTGGTGTGAAGGTGCGTGATGCAGACCTAGCAGCTAAGGTAAAGCTGAGTTGGCCGAATGCTGCTTATCATGATGAGACGCAACTTGAGAAGCTGCGTGAAATGGCCCAGCTATTAGCTGTTCAGACAAAGGCAGTCGGTAACCTGGTTGACCACCCTCTGAGCATGATCAGCAATTTTGAGTGGCGCCCTCAATGGGAAGAGGAAGTCGTGGCAGCGGCCCGCACCTTGAAGGCAAGGGGGGCGCAGTTGGGCGACAAATTGGTAGTCCTTGAGAAAGCTTTGGGCATCGACCTGGGGGTGGTGAGCCTTTTCAAGCTGTCAGCCACCGCGGAGTGCGGTCAGGTCTTACTGGATGCATACCGGCAGCAGGCATCATTCGCGCTGGAGCCAGATGCGACGGATAGATTGGATGCTTTAGAAGAAGCTGTCACTCAACTGAAAGCCTATATCGAGACGCAATCGAAGCTGAGTTGCGCCTATGCGCCTTTGGCCTGGCAACAACTGGATGGTGTTGTGTTAGAACAAGCCTGGAACCAAGCCAATAACTCTTGGTGGCCCAAGAGCTGGTTTGCAAAGCGCAAGGTAGTCAAACAAATGCGTGAGGGTGGGGCTCAGGGTAATCCGGATCCAACGAATGATATTCCCGTGCTGCAGCAATTGAGCGAAACCGGTGGAAATATTGACCGGTTGGATGCCCAGTTGAGGGGGTTACGGGAGTGGAATTCATATGATTCAGACCCTAACGCGATGGCCGCCCTGAAAACGCTTGGTTCCCGTGCTCGCGTTGCAGTCGGCAAGCTAGCGGATGATGCGGAATCGCTGGCCAAGTTGCGCGGCAAGATCCGAACTCTGCTCTATGATGCCAATGATTTGCTGGCACCAGAAGCTCAAGTCGGGCGAACCATCAACGACTTCAAGGCCGCATTTGAGTCGTTCAATACCGAGAAGGAAAAGTTTGAGGCGCTGATCGGTGCATCGCTAGATACGCGATTGCCGGAAGGTTTGCCAGCCCTTGAGTCTCTCGGCAGACAATGTCAGGAGATTGTGGATAATCACGTAGCCTTGCGAGACTGGTGCGCCTGGGTGCGACGTCGCTCCGAGGCACTGGATTTGCAGCTCGGTCCTCTGGTGGAAGCCATAGAAAATGGTTCTGTATCTGCAGACCAAGTCGAAGATGTCTTTGAGGCAGCTTATTGCAGTTGGTGGTCCTCGGCGGTAATCGGTGAAGATGAAGTACTGCGCACCTTTTCCTCACCAGAGCACGAAGCAGCCATTCAAAACTTCCGGGAGTTGGATACCCAGTTCAGCAGTCTAACGGCTCAGTATATTGCTGCCAATCTGGCAGGAGAGATCCCTGACCAGGAAACCACTCGGAAAAACTCGTCCTGGGGTGTGCTGGCCCATGAGCTTCAGAAGAAGATGCGTCATAAGCCAGTGCGGGAAATGATGGAAACTATTCCGGACGTAATCACAACGCTTGCGCCTTGCTTGATGATGTCGCCTCTGTCGATTTCTCAGTTTCTTTCCGCCGGGCAGGCAACGTTCGATGTGGTGATTTTTGATGAGGCCTCGCAGATTACCGTGTGGGATGCAGTGGGTTCTTTGGCCCGAGGTAAACAGGTGATTGTGGCCGGAGATCCAAAACAAATGCCGCCCACCAATTTCTTTGGCCGTTCGGATGATGATCCGGACGGCGAGATCGATGGTGAAGGGGATCTAGAAAGTATCCTGGATGAATTAATCGGAGCCAGTATCCCTCAACGGCTGCTAAATCTGCATTACCGTTCTCGCCGGGAAAGCCTCATCGCCTTCTCCAATAGCCGATATTATGACAGCTCCTTGGTTACATTCCCGGCGCCAGTGCATCCGGACAAGGGCGTGTCATTGGTGAAGCCGGAGGGTTTCTACGCGCGCGGCAAGGCTCGCCACAACCAAGGGGAGGCCAAGGCGATCGTGGCGGAGATTGTCCGCCGCCTGACATCAGATGATCCTGCTGTCCGTAACCAGTCCATAGGGGTCGTCACGTTTAATACGGAGCAGCAAAGCCTGATTGAGGATCTTTTGGACACAGCCAGAGCGGAGGATCCAAGCATTGAGTGGGCATTCTCCGAGGACGAGTTGGGACCTGTTTTCGTGAAGAACTTGGAGACCGTACAGGGTGATGAACGAGATGTCGTTCTGTTTAGCATCACTTATGGGCCGGATGAAGCTGGTCATGTCACCATGAATTTTGGCCCGCTCAACCGCACGGGTGGAGAGCGCCGACTGAACGTAGCCATGACCCGCGCTCGCTCCGAGATGGTAGTGTTCTCCACTATGCCGCCGGAGCGTATTGATCTGGCTCGCACCCAGGCTCGCGCCGTTGCCGACCTCAAACACTTCTTGGAATATGCCGAACGTGGAGCCTCTGCCTTGGGAGCGGCTATACATGGTTCCATGGGCGACTTCGAATCTCCTTTCGAGGTGGCTGTGGCCAGAGCGTTGCAGGAAAAAGGCTGGACAGTGCATCCTCAAATTGGTGTCTCTGCCTACCGCATCGACATGGGTATTGTTCACCCCGACAAACCTGGTCTCTACTTGGCGGGCATCGAATGTGACGGTGCGATGTACCACAGCTCGGCCTATGCCCGTGAACGTGACAAGATTCGTCAAGGTGTTTTGGAAGGGCTTGGTTGGACGCTGTTTAGAGTGTGGTCCACTGACTGGTGGACGAATAAGCACAAGGCAACTCAGGAGTTGGATGCGGTGCTAAACGAACATTTGAACCTTTCCCGCGATGAACTTCGGGCAGATCACGCTGTTGATGAAAGGGTTGAGTCTTGAGCAGGGTTGAGTAAGCGAAAAAGTGCTTTGGTAGACGCCCATCATTTCAAAGCTTTGGTTGCGTTGCCCAACTCATCGGCAAGAATGAGTACGTTAGCAACCACGAGCATATTCACAAGCGTTTTCACGTCTATCAGGCTGCTTCGGGCACCCAGTCGTAGGCCAACTTGAGGAGTAATTCGAAGGACTTAATAAGTCGCTGCACTTTTGAGCCAAGTGAACGGTGCCTTGGATGACAATCGCTGTCGGCCATCAAACAAACATGTATGTCCGGTTAAACAGTAAAGCGGAGATTCGCGCACCTCATGTTGGATCTGAATATGGAGCCGGATTCTCCAACTCTCGGTGGCCCAAGACGGGGACTGGGTCAAAAGCGATATGTGGGTAGCGCAGGTCATGGGCTCGTCTCCGCGTCCTTGCAGGGCTCTGAAACGATTTTCACTTGTTCCGACTTTGACGTGCCGAAATAAATGACGGATCGATTGAAATGACGGGGTGCCAGTTTGGTTTTGCCCTCGATCGGCTACTCTGATCGCGCAATTGAGCAGGTCCCGAAATGTGATAACGTAGAGATCGCTCAGTGCGGAGTTTAGTTTTGCGCCGGCCCGCCTGCAGAGATCTGGGAATTTAGTAATTCGAGGAATTGCATTGAAATCTCTAACAACAAACTATGAAAAGATACTCGCAGACCTGAACCCAGATCCTTTTGATCTGGAAAACGACAAATACTCCGGCGTTTTTTTGCCGGTTCCCTTCGAGGAATACTGGGAAAGCCACCCGAAAGTGATGTTGGTGGGCCGGGAGACAGCAGGATGGAATACCGACAACGGTAAAAATACTATTCACCGCGTCCTAAATGCCAATGAGTTCGGTGGCATAGAACAGATCGTAAAAGACGCTACCCGACGCTACCTCAATCATCTGGAGTACAGGTCGGACGGAAGGGTAAAAACGACTACTCCGCATAGCTTCAAACAATACTTTTTCAAACTAGCAAGGGAGTTGGGAGTTGACCCGAAAGGCATTATTTACGCGAATCTCTTTGCCTGGGACTACAACAAAACGACACCATTTGACCGGCCTAAATATGAACTGGATGAGATTATCTCAATCTCCAATCAGCTGTTAGCCGCGCAGATAAAACACCTCAAACCGGATTTCATCATTTTTGCTGCTGGGAATAAGGGCAAAGACTCGATCATTCGAAGACTGTTCAATGATCATTTCGAGGGCTATAAAACCACGTCGGTCATCCCTGGAAAGCTTTGGGAATTCAATGCAGGAGGCAGTACCTGTTTTCGGATCGCTCATCCACGAGCAACGCATGGCCACCAAGGTTTTAGAGAAGAAGTTATATCGCGGATAAAGCGATACCTTGAGGAACCCGGACTATTGGAGAGCCAGATATGAGCTATGATGCTGCTTTCGCCCACACAAGACTGCGTCAGCTAACGGAACAACTATTGTCTGGCACAAACATATCCGGTGACATCCTCTTCATCGCGGATGAGGAGGACGGTGGAGTGCTTGGATCTACTTGGATCTTTGAGGATGAGGATTCCGGAATACTGAAGGAACGCAACTTCAAATTCATGCTCATGGAGTTGCTAGATGCTTTGATCCGGTATCGCGCAAGCCATAACTACACCGACACACTCTGTGGAGCGATTCGTCTCAACAATTCCGAAGCTGACCTGCAGTGGTTGCCGGAAGGTGACGTACAAAAGCTACGTTTTGCAGATTAATCGATTTCAGTAGACCTGAAGCGGCCCTCAGGTCCTTTTGGTTTCACCAGCTTTTCGCTATTTCCGAGTCGCTAACCCAGCGCCAGAAGCTCGCCCGAATGTCCGCTTTGCGACCAAAACCCAACTTCGCTCTTCAGTCACTAAGGCATCCCCAATAGCCATGAAACCCACGTTTGGTGCGCCAGAGTCGTCATATGAGTCGATCTGGGGGGGGCAGGGCAGCTATCGGTGTCCGGCGCTTATCCACAAGACTCATGACAAGTGAGCTGAAATTTTAAACTCTCAGGTTCGCAAACTTGGGGGGGGGCATTCGGGGCGTTTGAACAGTATTAACGTCCGCGCTTTAAAGTTTATTCGGTTGCTGGACTAGCCAACATATTTGTACCCTGCATCCTGCAACGCTTCCTTGAGTGATGTTAGTGGCCAATTAAAATGACCCACTATTGGCCATTAATTTTGACCCACCTCCGAGTGGCCGTCAGGCCACAGAACCAGCTACTGTCCCCCGCTTTTATCGATGGCCGGGGGCATGTCAGTGAAGGAGTGGGTTGTGATACACAAGATCAAGGCACTGCACGATAACGGCAAAGGGCTGTCGATCCGCGCCATCAGTCAGGAACTGGGGTTGTCCCGCAATACCGTTCGCAAGTACCTGCGAATGGATGAGAATGCGATTTCGGAACAGATGGAAGATCCCTCACGCAGCAAGCGCCTCGACGATCACCGGGATTACCTGGTGCATTTGCTCAAGAAGTTTCCCAGGCTCAGCGCCGTCAAGATTGCCCGCAAGCTGCAAGCGAAGGTTGGTGAGTTGCCAGCTTCGGATCGCTCCATTCGCCGCTATGTGCGAACGCTCAAGGAGGAAGTGGCCTCGGCCCAGCTGCGCTACTACGAACCCATTCTGGACGATGTGCCGGGTGTTCAGTGCCAAGTGGATCC
>JAVLAV010000019.1:0-38387 GCA_031580735.1 Marinobacter sp. | reverse complement strand
CCCCGATAGCTCAGTTGGTAGAGCAACGGACTGTTAATCCGTTTGTCGCTGGTTCGAGCCCAGCTCGGGGAGCCACTATTCCGAAAGCCCGCTAGTTCTTTGAATTAGCGGGCTTTTTCGTTTTGGCTTTTGGAGTTTGGCTTTAGTGCGGCCCTAGCCTGCCGGGTTGGGTGCTGTGCCGAGGCGAGGAAGGCCTTTCCAAAAACCGCTCCTTCGGCACATCCATGTGGCGCTTCTGCTCCGCCATCCCTGGCTCCGCAAATTTTTGGAAAGGCCTTCCCCACCCCGCCATTCTGACCATTCCGATATACCACCCAACATTTCGCTAATCATTCTCGAACCTGACACCGAATGATAGCCACGCTCCTGGAAATATCGCCGTAGATTGAATGCCGTGGTTGGTGGCGCCTCCCGAAAATTTCGAAGGCCATGGATGGCCTGAGAGAAGCGCACAGGGATGTGCTCGTAGCGGTTTTCGGGAGGCGCCACCAACCATGGCAACCCCCGGAAACCAAAAGGCTAGGGCCGGACTAGACCGAAAGCACCTCAGCGTGAATGGCTTCCAAAGCAGCCAGCGGGTCTGCAGCCTGGGTAATCGGGCGGCCAATGACGAGGTAGTCGGAACCGGCCTTGAGGGCATCGGTGGGGGTCATGATGCGCTGCTGGTCGCCCTTGTCGGCAGTCAGCGGGCGGATACCGGGGGTAATCAACTGGAACTCGGCACCCTGCTCTTTTTTAAGACGGGGAGCTTCCTGGGCGGAGCAGACCACGCCGTCAAGACCGCAGTTGCGAGTCAGCGTGGCAAGGCGGGACACCTGCGCTTCCGGGGAATTGGGAATGCCAATGGCCGTGAGATCCTCGGCGGTCATGCTGGTCAGTACCGTAACGGCGATCAGCAACGGCTTATCCGCGCCGAATGGCTCCAGGCGTTCACGGCAGGCGGTCATCATCTTCTCGCCGCCGGAAGCGTGCACGTTTACCATCCACACGCCAAGATCCGCCGCTGCGGCAACAGCCGCGGAAGTGGTATTCGGGATATCATGGAACTTCAGGTCCAGGAATACTTCAAAGCCCCTGCCCTGCAATGCCTCAACAAGCTGAGGCCCGGAGCGGGTAAAGAGTTCTTTACCGACCTTCAGTCGGCACTTTTTCGGGTCCAACTGGTCAACCAGCGCCAGGGCCGGGTCACGGGAAGGGAAATCCAGGGCTACAATAATTTTGGGGTCGTCAGAAGTATTCACTGTCAGATTCCAGGTTACGGAGTTCAAGAATTATTCGGCTTCTACGCCCTGAATGGGGCGAATGGTTTCCCACTGTTTGCAGCTCGGGCACAGCCAGTGCAGTTGCTGACCGGAAAAACCGCAGCTCGCGCATCGGTACACCGGACGATTTGCCAGTAACAGATTACCGATACGGCTGATCAACCGGCCTTCGTCCGTTGCCATGCCCTTCTCGTGCCCGGCCATCTCGACCAGCCTCAATAGTCCACGAACAGAGGGGTGGCTTTCCAGCTCATCACGCAACAACTCGATAGCGGCTGTCCGACCGGAAGAGCGCTCTACCGATTCAACCAGTGCCAGTAACAGGCTGGTACTGGGGTATTGCTGGTAAAGCTTGCGGAGTTTTCGGACCAACCGGCCAACATTGCCATGCTCACGCTCCAGCTTCATCAGGCGATCGATGGCTTCAGGGCCAAATTCAGGGTTCTGGTCAAAGACTTTCAGGCACTGGTTTCCCGCCTCGCGAAAATTGCCCTGGCGAATCTGAAGTTTCATCAGAAGAAAGGTCGCGCGCACACAGGCACGATCGTAATTAAGCGCCTCTTTCGCCAGCTTCTGCGCGCCCCAGCGATCATCACGGTGCAGAGCCTCTTCGGAAAGCTCGCAGGTAATATACGCCAGCGATTTTACCATGACCGGATCGCCATCGGTCCGCATCAGAGTCTGCGCAACCTCAGCCGCCTTCTGCCACTCTCGTTCCTGCTGGTAAAGCTCGATTAACGTTTTCGACGCCCGACGTCCGTATTCACGGTCTCCCATCAACTGATGAAGGAGGGACTCCGCCCGGTCAAGCAAGCCGGCGTTCTGATAATCCATCGCCAGCTCAAACGTCACCTGCGGCTGATAGCGTGCCGGCAATTCCGGGCGGGCCAGGAGATTCTGGTGGATCAGAATCGCACGGTCGGTTTCGCCTTTATGGCGAAAGTGACTGCCGATAGAAAGATGGAGGTTAACGGTGTCGCGATTTACAGCCAGAGACTGGACGAAATTTTCGACGGCCTGATCGGAGTAATTGGTAAACAGGAATTGCAGACGATCCCGAACGGAATCCTCATCGGAGATGACTTTTTCTGAACGCCCGGCACTACTGTACCGGCCTACTGCCCAGCCAGCAGCAACGGCCACCGTAACCAGTAGCCATTTCCAGATCATATCCATTAAAGCGTCCGGTCGTGTTCAGCCTTGGATTTCTCCAACGCTTTTTCAGTCCGTTCCAGTCGTTTCTTTAAATTGCGGCGAGATACCGAGGTACGAAAGGTCGCGAGCATGGTCAACAGCATGCCACAAAGCGCACCAACCACAAAGGCCATGATAATCCAGACTGCGACACCGTGAGGCTGTGTTTCAAACAACAGGAAGTTCAGCGACACTGCCATCTGGTTATTGAGAGAAAAAACCAGTGCCAGAAGTATCAGCACCAGAACCAGAACGGTGATAAGGACTTTCTGCAACCCTGCCATGTTGTAAGCGCTCCAGACGGGCCGGGGCCCGATAAACCAGTGTTTCCGACCAGGCTACAATGCGGTCAGAAACCCTTCTTCATGCTGTCGTTCACCTGTTCCCGCAACTCTTTGCCGGGCTTGAAGTGAGGAACGTACTTGGCGGGTAACTGAACGGCCTCACCGGTTTTCGGGTTGCGGCCGACACGGGCCTCCCGATGGTGAAGGGAAAAGCTGCCAAATCCGCGAATTTCAATTCTCTGACCATCGGCCAGAGACTGGGACATGTGTTCTATGATGCTCTTGACCGAAAGCTCTACATCCTTGACGGACAATTGAGTCTGTTTCGAGGCAATCAGTTCAACCAGTTCGGACTTCGTCATGAGGTGTTTCCCTCTGTCTTTATTATTCCGTGGCCAATTACCGGATACCAATGCCTCCAGTTTAGCCAAACCAGAAAAAAACACAAAAAAAACGGGCTCTTAGAGCCCGTTTTTTGATACCGGTCGACTTTTAGTCGTTATCGGTATTCTGCTGCTGCATCTGTTCCTTGATCAAATCGCCAATGGTGGTTGCACCAGAAGCGGTTTCAGCAGTCTTGGTGCGCACGTTCTCGAGCGCCTGCTTATCGTCTTCAACGTCCTTCGACTTGATGGACAGGTTGATAACGCGGTTCTTGCGATCGATGCTGATGATCTTCGCTTCAACTTCTTCGCCTTCTTTCAGCGCGTTGCGTGCATCTTCCACGCGGTCACGGCTGATTTCAGACGCCTTCAGTACCGCTTCAACTTCGTCGTTCAGAGCCACGGTTGCGCTCTTGGCGTCAACTGCAGATACAGTGCCCTTAACGATGGAGCCCTTGTCGTTCAGCTGTACAAACTCGGCGAACGGATCGCTTTCCAGCTGCTTGATGCCCAGAGAGATACGCTCACGCTCAGGATCAACAGACAGGATAACGGTTTCTACTTCGTCGCCCTTCTTGTATTCACGAACGGCTTCTTCGCCGGTTTCGTTCCAGCTGATGTCAGACAGATGCACCAGACCATCAATACCACCGTCCAGACCGATAAAGATACCGAAGTCAGTGATGGACTTGATCTTGCCAGCGATGCGGTCGCCCTTGTTGAAGTTCGTGGAGAACTCTTCCCATGGGTTCGGAATGCACTGCTTGATACCCAGGGAGATACGACGACGCTCTTCGTCGATATCCAGGATCATGACTTCAACTTCGTCACCTACCTGAACAACCTTGGACGGATGGATGTTCTTGTTGGTCCAGTCCATTTCGGACACGTGTACCAGACCTTCAACACCCTCTTCCAGCTCGGCAAAGCAGCCGTAGTCGGTCAGGTTGGTTACGCGTGCAGTAACACGGGTACCTTCCGGATAACGACCCTTGATATCTACCCAGGGATCTTCGCCCAGCTGCTTCAGACCCAGGGATACACGATTACGCTCGCGATCGAACTTCAAAACCTTGACGTTGATTTCATCGCCAACGTTCACGATTTCGCTCGGATGCTTGATGCGCTTCCAGGCCATATCAGTGATGTGCAGCAGGCCGTCAACACCACCCAGATCTACGAACGCGCCGTAGTCGGTCAGGTTCTTGACGATACCCTTGATTTCCAGACCTTCGGTCAGGGTTTCCAGCAGAGCTTCACGCTGCTCGCTGTTTTCAGCTTCCAGAACGGCACGACGTGAAACAACCACGTTGTTGCGCTTCTGGTCCAGCTTGATAACCTTGAATTCCAGCTCTTTGTTCTCCAGGTGCGCAGTGTCGCGAACCGGACGAACGTCTACCAGTGAACCCGGCAGGAAGGCGCGGATGCCAGACAGGTCGACAGTAAAACCGCCTTTGACCTTGCCATTGATCACGCCCTTGACAACTTCTTCGGCCTCGAAGGACTTCTCCAGTACTTTCCACGCTTCGGCACGCTTGGCCTTCTCGCGGGACAGACGGGTTGCGCCGAAGCCGTCTTCAACAGCATCGAGAGCCACATCGACAACATCGCCGACAGCTACTTCCAACTCGCCTTTTTCATTGAGGAACTGGGAGGCGGGGATAACGCCTTCGGACTTCAGTCCGGCGTTAACGGTGACCCAGTCGTTGTCGACGTCAACTACGGTTCCCTGAACAATGGAACCCGGTTGCATGTCAATTTCTTTTAGGCTTTCTTCAAAAAGATCCGCAAAGCTCTCGCTCATTATGTGTCCTATGTGATCAACGCAAGTGTACTCCGTGTCGCCAGCAACACGGTCTGTTAGCGATTTCCGGACGCAGCCACGGGCTGGCAATTAACACTGCTCCGGCATTTTCAACGACAAAAAGGTGTTGTCAGGCCTGACCGGCAGCGGCCATACACCTGTCGAACACCTCTTCTATTCCCAAACCCGTAGAATCAATGACTTGCGCATCATCTGCAGGCTTGAGTGGGGCCGCGGAGCGGTTCATGTCCCGCTCGTCGCGAACCCGAATCTCTTCTAAAAGATCTTGCATACTAACATCGGTACCGGCGTCCTTCAACTGGTTAAAACGTCGCCGGGCCCGTTCCTCGGCACTCGCAGTCAGGAAGATCTTGACCGGAGCATCCGGGAAAACCACCGTACCCATATCGCGGCCGTCGGCCACCAGCCCGGGAGCTTTCTGAAAATCCCGCTGGCGCTGCAACAGTGCATCCCGTACCGGCTGCATAACCGCCACCAGCGATGCATTGTTACCACAGGTTTCGGTGCGAATTTCCGAGGTAACGTCTGTTCCTTCCAGCAATACCAGGACCGGCTCGCCAATCTCACCAGGCTCGAAAGACACATCCAGAGAGGCAGCAACCCTGACCAGGGCCGGCTCGTCCTCAAGTGACACGCCCTGCCGGCTGGCCGCCAGAGCGGTCAAACGGTACAGAGCCCCGCTGTCCAGCAGATGCCAGCCAAGCCTGCGGGCCAGCATCTTGGTAATGGTGCCCTTACCTGAACCGCCAGGACCGTCAACGGCGATCACCGGTGCGTTGCTGTCTGTCATTGCTCGCTGCCTTCTGTATTGATGCGAATTCCGGTCTGCCGGGCCAGATCCACAAAGCCCGGGAATGAGGTGGCCACATTGGCGCAGTCATTGATGTGGATCGGGCCGGTAGCCCTGAGCGAAGCGACCGCAAAGGACATGGAAATCCGGTGGTCTTCATGGCTTTCAATAGTGCCGCCACCAATTTCCTGGCCGCCGTCGATGACAATGCCATCCTGCGTGACCGTGGTGTCGACGCCCAGCGCCGCCAGACCATCGGCCATTACCTGAATGCGGTCACTTTCCTTGACCCGCAGCTCCTCGGCGCCACGCAGAACGGTCCGGCCTTCAGCACAGGCAGCCGCAATAAACAGAACGGGGAATTCATCAATCGCCAGTGGCACCTGGTCTTCGGGGATGTCGATACCTTTGAGCTGCGCCGACCGTACCCGCAAATCCGCCACCGGCTCGCCGCCGATCACACGCTCATCCAGAACCTCAATATTCGCGCCCATCTGCCTCAGAATATTGATCACCCCGATCCGGGTGGGGTTCATGCCAACATGACGAAGGGTCAGATCCGATTCCGGAGCAATACTGGCCGCAACAAGGAAGAAGGCCGCAGAGGAAATATCTGCAGGTACGTCGATGGCACCCGCACTCAACTTGCCACCACCAGAGACGCTGGCCGTGGCACCGTCACGATGCACATGATAACCAAAGCCTTCGAGCATACGCTCGGTATGGTCCCGGGTGGGCGCAGGCTCGGTAACCGAAGTGACACCCTCGGCATAAAGCCCGGCCAGCAACAGGCAGGATTTGACCTGGGCACTGGCGACCGGCATTTCATAATGGATGCCGGACAGCGTCTGGCCACCACGAATTTTCAGCGGTGGCCGGCCACCCTCAGCGGTTTCAATCACCGCACCCATGGCGCGCAAGGGGTCAGCAACCCGCCCCATCGGGCGCTTGGCAAGACTGGCGTCGCCGGTCAGCTCCGAATCAAACGGCTGCGCCGCCAACAAACCGGTAAACAAACGCATGGCGGTACCGGAGTTGCCCAGATAAAGCGGGCCGCGGGGCGGCTGCAGCCCCTTCATGCCGACACCGTGGATGCGCACAAAGCCGTTTTCCGGGCCTTCAATAGTCACACCCATGTCGCGGAATGCCTGCAAGGTTGCCAGGCTGTCTTCGCCTTCGAGAAAACCTTTCACTTCCGTCACGCCGTCAGCCAATGCGCCCAGCATGATGGAACGGTGAGACATGGATTTATCGCCCGGAACGCGGATATCACCACGAACCGAACCGCCGGGTTGGAGATGGAAAGTTATCTGTTTATCGCTGTTGTTAGTCACGTACGCCTGCCCTGAAAGCATTTTCGAAAAATGTTCACGCGCCGCCTTGGCGCGACTGAAAACCCGAAGCAACGTTTCGCCATCACCGCTTGCGATGGCGTCACGGAGATGGTCCAGATCACTGGTGAAATGATCAATCACCCGGAGTACCGCATCCCGGTTGGACAGAAAGATGTCATGCCACATCACCGGATCACTGGCAGCAATGCGGGTGAAATCCCGGAATCCTCCGGCCGCGTAGCGGAAAATGTCCATGTTCTGGTCTTCGCCAGCGAGAGTATCCACCAGTGAAAATGCGATCAGGTGCGGCAGATGGCTGGTGGCTGCCAGTACTTCATCGTGATAGGCCACTGACATGGTCAGCACGGTGGCGCCACACCCTTCCCAAAGCAGCTTCAGGCGATCCACATCGGGCTGACTGGTGTTGTCCAACGGGGTAAGAATGACCTTGTGATTGGCAAACAGGGCCGGATTGGCAGCCGCCACACCGTTCTTTTCAGAACCGGCAATGGGATGGCCCGGGATGACATGGGGAGATAGCTCGCCAAACACGACTTCAACATCGGCGACGAAGCTGGTCTTGGTGCTGCCAACATCGGTGAGTATCGCCTCTGCGCCCAGAAATGGCTGGATGTCGGTCAATACGGCCCGCATGGCTTTTACCGGCACCGCCAGCACCACCAGATCGCTACCGGCCACCGCCTGTTCAAGAGAGCCGGCAGCGGTATCGATCACACCGAGCTCGCTGCCCAGTGTCAGTTCGTCCTGACGCTGATCAAAACCGACCACTTCCCTGGCAAGCCCGTGCAGGCGAATGGCACTGGCAAAGGAACCGCCGATCAGCCCCAGGCCAATGATGGCAACACGGTCAAAAAGCGGCTGGCCGTTGCTCACCTCAGCCCTCCTCTCCGCCGGCGCTGAGCGCTTCGGCCAGAACATCGAGGAAATGCTCATTTTCATTCGGCAGACCAACAGAAACCCGCAGGTGTTCAGGCATCCCGTAACCGCCGATAGGCCGGACAATCACGCCATGTTCCAGCAATGAGTGATAAACACTCTGCGCCTGAAGACCCAGCTCCACCGCAACAAAGTTGCCGGCGGATGGAATGTAATCCAGCCCCATGCAATCAAAGCCTTCACACAACTGCTTCAGGCCCGCTTCGTTCACCTCACGGGAGCGCTTCAGATAATCTTCGTCATCCAGCACGGCGGTTGCCGCCGCCAACGCCACGGTATCAACATTGAATGGCTGGCGAACGCGGTTGAGGATGTCTGCTATGGCCGGAGAACTGATGGCATAACCCACCCGTAACGCCGCCAGGCCCCACGCCTTGGAAAATGTGCGACAGACAATAAGATTGGGATAACGCGCCAGCAGCTCAACACCATCGGCATAGCCACTACCGGTCAGGTATTCGCAGTAGGCTTCGTCCAGAACAACCAGCACATCTTCCGGAATTTTCTTCAGGAAGGCCTCGATGGCATCGGCTTTATGAACGGTACCGGTTGGGTTGTTCGGGTTGGCGATAAAGATCAGTTTGGTACGATCAGTAACCGCCTCTGCCATGGCGTCCAGATCATGCCCCCAGTCCCGCGCCGGCACCTGAACACCCCGGGCGCCAATACCAAGCGTCACCAGCGGGTAAACGGCGAAAGCATACTGTGAATAGATAATCTCGCTGTCGGCATCGGCAAAACAACGGGCAATCACTTCCAGAACATCGTTGGAGCCGTTGCCCAACGTGATCTGCTTCATGGTGATACCCAAACGTTCCGCCAGTGCCTGTTTCAGTTCAAAACCGTTGCCGTCCGGATACAGGCACATCTCGTCCAACGCCTTTCTGGCGGCCGCAAGCGCTTTCTCGCTCGGCCCCAGCGGGTTCTCATTGCTGGCAAGTTTGATGATCTCCGCAGGATCGAGCCCCAGCTCCCGGGCCAGTTCGTCAATCGGCTTTCCGGGCTGATACGGAGACAGAGCCTGAACACCTTTCACTGCAAGACTCTGGTAATCAACTGCCATACAAGACTCCTTCGGATCAGATTCTGTCAGAAATCAAAGCACACCAATGGGATAGGAACCCAGGCGCTTGAGTTCCACGGCTTCGTCATCAATCTCTGCCAACACACGGTGTACCGTGTCTTCTTCCATGTGCCCTTCGAAATCGATGTAGAACACATACGCCCAGGTACCACTGGGAGACGGCCGGGTTTCAATCCGGGTCAGACTGATATCGTGCTTGTGGAACGGTTCCAGCAACTGATACAGCGCGCCGGGCTTGTTGCGCATGGACACCAGAATCGACGATTTGTCGTGGCCACTGGGCTCCACTTCCTCACGGCCGATAATCAGGAAACGGGTCGTGTTATCCGGGCGGTCTTCAATGCTGTTGGCGAGCTTTTCGAGGCCATACAGTTCGGCGGCCATATCACCCGCAATCGCTGCGGTGCCCGGCTCCTCAGCGGCCCGCCGCGCCGCCTCGGCATTACTGGAAACGGTCACCCGCTCAATGCCGTAACGGTTGGCATCCAGCCACTTGCGACACTGGGCAAAGGACTGCTGGTGGGAATAGATGCGGGTAATTTCCTGGCCGTTGTGCTCCGGGTTCACCAGCAGATGATGATGAATGCGCAGTTGCACCTCACCGCAGATTTTCAGCGGTGACGACATAAACATATCCAGGGTGTGATTGATCATGCCCTCGGTGGAATTCTCCACCGGCACCACCCCATAATGCGCGGCACCGGATTCCACCTCGCGGAATACCGCATCAATGGCGGGCATTGGCACGCTCACCACAGAATGGCCGAAATGCTTCAATGCCGCAGCCTGAGTGAAGGTTCCCACCGGCCCCAGGAAGGCGATGTGCATCGGCTTTTCCAGCGCCAGGCAGGCCGACATGATTTCCCGGAACAGGCGCGCCATTTCTTCATCTGGCAACGGGCCGGGATTCTGCTCTTTAATACGACGAAGCACCTGCGCTTCACGCTCCGGGCGATAGAAGAACACATCCTCGTCAGGGTTGGCGGCCATTTTTACATGAGCCACTTCCTGGGCGCACTTTGCCCGCGCACTGATCAGTTGCATGATCTGCTGATCAAGGCTGTCGATTTCGTCCCGCAGTTCGCCCAGACGGGTCTTCTCATCCGTCATGATCAGCCCCGCTCCTTCGCAAATTCCGCCATGTAATCAATCAACGCGTCCACACCCTCTTCCGGCATGGCGTTGTAGATGCTGGCACGCATGCCGCCCACAGAACGGTGACCCTTGAGATTGAGCAACCCACGAGCATCGGCGCCCTTGAGGAATTCGCTGTTCAAGGCATCGTCTGCCAGGGTGAACGGCACGTTCATCCAGGAGCGGAAACGGGGGTCGATGGGGTTGGCATAGAACTCGTTATCATCAATGAAGCCGTACAGCTTTCTGGCCTTGCGCGCATTGATCTCGCCCATGGCCTTGACGCCGCCCTGCTCTTTCAGCCATTTGAACACCAAGCCAGCCAGGTACCAGGAATAGGTGGCCGGAGTGTTGTACATGGAGGCGTTGTCGGCGATGACCTGGTAATTCATCATCGTCGGCGTTTCCTTGCGGGCTTTACCCAACAGATCCTTACGGATAATCACGACCACCAACCCGGAAGGGCCGATGTTCTTCTGGGCGCCAGCGTAGATCAGGCCGAACTTCGAGACATCCACCGGGCGCGAAAGCATGTTGGAGGACATGTCGGCGACCAGCGGCACGTTGCCACTGTCAGGCGTGAAATCGAATTCCAGGCCTCCGATGGTTTCGTTGGGCGTGTAATGCAGGTAGGCCGCATCGGGATTGGTTTTCCAGCCCGACTGGTCCGGAATGGTGGTAAAACCGGAGTCTTCAGAGCTTGCCGGGATATTGATATCGCCGTAGCGCCGGGCCTCGGCAATGGCCTTTTTCGACCAGATACCGGTGTTCACGTAATCGGCAGACGTTTTTTCACCCAGAAGGTTCAGTGGAATCGTGGCGAACTGACTGGAGGCGCCGCCCTGCATAAACAGTACGGCGTAGTCGTCAGAAATCCCGGCCAGTTCCCGCAGGTCTTTCTCTGCGGTTTCGGCGATGGCCACAAATTCGTCACTACGGTGACTCATCTCCATCACCGACATGCCCGAACCCTGCCAGTCCAGCATTTCGCGCTGAGCCTGCTTCAGCACAGCTTCCGGCAAGGTGGCCGGACCGGCACAGAAATTATACGCCCTGCTCATTCTTCGGTTTCCTCGCCTTCTACGTCGTCATCATCCGATTCTGCGATACGCTCAACGCCCACCAGGCGTTCGTCTTCCTGCGCCAGACGAATCAGGCGTACGCCCTGGGTATTCCGGCTGAGCACAGAGACTTCATTGGTACCGGTACGCACCAGCGTGCCTTTGTCGGAGATCAGCATCATCTCGTCGCCATCAAACAGCTGGAGCGCGGTAACCAGGTTGCCGTTACGCTCGGAACACTGCATGGCAATAACGCCCTGACTACCACGGCTGTAGGCCGGGAATTCCTCAATCGCTGTACGCTTGCCGTAACCGTGTTCACTGGCAGTCAGCAACACACCGTCTTTCTCGGGAATGATCAGCGACACGACATGATGGCCAGCCGGCATCTTGATGCCACGAACACCGCGGGCCGTCCGGCTCATGGCGCGCACCTGGCTTTCCGCAAAGCGCACGGCCTTACCGGCTGTGGAGAACAGCATGATCTCGGCATTGCCATCCGTGATGGCGGCGCCGATCAGGGTATCGCCTTCGTCCAGGTTCAGGGCGATCAGGCCATTACTGCGTGGACGGGAGAAGTTCGGCAGTGGCGTCTTCTTGACCACACCGTTAGAGGTGGCCATCAGCACAAACTGGTCTTCCGGGTAGTCTCTGACCGGCAGGAAGGTGGTAATACGCTCACCATCTTCCAGCGGCAGGATGTTCACCATCGGCCGGCCACGGGAACCGCGGCTGCCACGGGGAATCTCGAATACCCGCAACCAGTAAACCTTGCCGCGGTTAGAGAAGCACAGAATGGTGTCGTGGGAGTTGGCCACCAGCAGCTTTTCGATGAAATCTTCATCTTTCATCGCGGTCGCGGCCTTACCACGGCCGCCACGGCGCTGGGCTTGATAATCCTCTACCGCCTGGGTCTTGGCGTAGCCATTGTGAGAAATGGTCACTACCAGGTCTTCCTCGTCGATGAGATCGGCAATGGTCAGGTCACGCTTTGAGCTGGTGATTTCGGTACGACGCTTGTCGCCGAAATCATTGACGATGGTTTCCAGCTCTTCGCGAATCACCTGCAACAGACGGTCCGGATCCCCCAGGATATCCATCAGATCGGCAATCTTCTCGACAATCTCTTTGTATTCTTTCTGGAGCTTTTCGGTCTCCAGGCCGGTCAGGCGGTGCAGGCGCAAGTCCAGAATGGCCTGTGCCTGTTCCGGAGACAGATGGTACATGCCGTCGCGCAAGCCGAAGTATTCCGGCAAGTCGTCCGGGCGGCAGGCGTCTTCACCGGCACGCTCCAGCATGGCCAGAACATCGCCCGGCGACCAGCCCTGGGCCATCAACTTGTCTTTGGCTTCAGCGGCAGACGGCGACTGACGAATCAGCTCAATGATTTCATCGATGTTGGCCAGCGCAACCGTCAAACCTTCGAGGATGTGACCTCGCTCGCGGGCTTTACGCAGCTCGTAGATGGTCCGGCGCGTGACCACTTCCCGGCGGTGGCGCAGGAAGGCGTCCAGCATCTGCTTCAGGTTCAGCGTTTTCGGCTCGCCGTTCAGCAGTGCCACCATGTTAATGCCGAACACGGTCTGCAGCTGGGTATGGGCAAACAGGTTGTTGACCACCACATCCGGGTTTTCACCCCGACGCAGCTCAATAACCACACGAATGCCTTCCTTGTTGGATTCGTCCCGCAGCTCGGTGATGCCCTCAAGGCGCTTTTCTTTCACCAGCTCGGCGATCTTCTCGATCAGACGGGCCTTGTTAAGCTGATACGGCAGTTCGGTAATGATCACCGACTCCCGGCCGGTTTTCTTGTCCTGCTCGATTTCGTGGCGGGCGCGGATATAAATGCGGCCCCGGCCAGTGCGGTAGGCTTCAACAATGCCGGCACGGCCGTTAATGATGCCGTCGGTCGGGAAGTCCGGCCCCGGGATATATTCCATCAATTCATCAACGGTCAGGTCCGGGCTGTCGATCAGCGCCAGACAGCCATTGATGATTTCTGTCAGGTTGTGAGGCGGAATATTCGTGGCCATACCCACAGCGATACCAGACGAGCCGTTAACCAGCAGGTTGGGTACGCGGGTTGGCAGGACTTCCGGAATTCTCTCGGTGCCGTCGTAGTTGTCGACGTAATCCACCGTTTCCTTGTCCAGATCGGCCAGCAGCGAATGCGCCATCTTTTCCATGCGGATTTCGGTGTAACGCATCGCAGCGGCGTTATCGCCGTCGATGGAACCGAAGTTACCCTGACCATCCACCAGCGGATAGCGCAAAGAAAACGGCTGCGCCATGCGTACGATGGTGTCATAAACCGCAGAGTCGCCATGCGGGTGATATTTACCGATAACATCACCGACCACACGGGCGGATTTCTTGTAGGACTTGTTCCAGTCATTGCCCAGTTCGGACATGGCGAACAAGACTCGCCTGTGCACCGGCTTGAGGCCGTCCCGTACATCCGGCAATGCCCGCCCGATGATCACGCTCATGGCGTAATCCAGGTAGGACTGTTTCAGTTCGTCTTCAATATTTACCGGCAGGATCTCTTTGGCTAACTCACCCATCGAGAAAGGTTCCTTTGCGTTATCTGGAAGTCGTACCGGGCCATTTTCAGGCTCCGGATATATTCTTCAACAAGCTGCCAATCATACCACAGCTCGCCCCGTCCCGGGGCACCCTGGACAGGCGTCAGTCGAACACCACTGTCTTGTTTTCGTAGGTAATCACGCGATCTTCGATGTGCGCGCGCAAACCCCGGGCCAGCACATTCTTTTCCACATCCTTGCCAAGGCGCACCATGTCTTCAATGGAATCGGAATGGCTGATGCGAATCACGTCCTGCTCGATGATCGGGCCTTCGTCCAGATCCTGGGTCACGTAGTGGCAGGTGGCACCGATCAACTTCACACCGCGGCTGTAAGCCTGATGGTAAGGCCGGGCACCCGCGAATGATGGCAGGAAGCTGTGGTGAATATTGATCACCTTACCGGAATACTTGTCACACAATTCGGCCGGCAGGATTTGCATGTAACGGGCCAGAACCACCACATCGGTCTCATACTGTGCAAACAGATCTTCAATATGAGCGAAGGCTTCTGCCTTGTTTTCCTTGCTGACAGGGATATGGTGATAGGGAATCTCGTGCCATTCCACCATCCGGCGCAGGTCGTCGTGGTTGGAGATAACCGCAACAATTTGAGCGTTCAAATCCTTGCTGTGCCAACGGTAGAGCAGATCGGCCACACAGTGGGATTCCTTGCTGCACATCAGGATGACCCGCTTCGGGCGGGCGGAATCGGCAATGTGCCAGCTCATGTTGAACTCGCGGGCAATAGGCTCAAACGCTATGCGAAACTGCTCCAGCCCGAAAGGAATAGACTCGGCCTTGATCTCATGCCGCATGAAAAACCAGCCGGACTGGGTATCTGAGTGGTGGCTCGCCTCGGTAATCCAGCCATTATAGGTGGACAGGAAATTACTCACCTTGGCAACGATTCCCACCCGGTCCGGGCAGGAAATAACAAGACGATAGGTATGCTCCATGAAGCCTTTCCTTAACTTGAATCCGGGAAAGCGGGTGCGATGGGGAACCACAAACCGGAGTCTGCGGTGGCGTATCGGCACGCACCGGTAAAAATGACCGGCTATGATAGCCTATCTGGCAGCCAGAAACGAGGAATGCAACGATGGACAGAGCGATCTACAGCCCCCTTCCCAAAACCCGCCAAAGAGGCCGCTGGGGCCTGACAGCCGCACTGCTCGCAGCGCTTATCCTGCCTGCCGGCAACAGCAGCGCTCAGGCCATACTCGAAGGCGAACGTTTTCACCCGGTGCAGGGCGATCAGGGCATGGTAGCCACCAGCCACACTCTCGCCTCGGAAATTGCACAGCGGGTACTCAGAAATGGCGGCAACGCCATTGACGCTGCGGTGACAGCGGGCTTTGCCCTCGCCGTTACCCAGCCGCGCTCCGGCAACATCGGCGGTGGCGGTTTTCTGCTCTACGCTCCCGGTGATGGCTCCGCCCCGGAAGCCATCGACTACCGGGAAACCGCTCCGGCAGCGGCCTCCGAAACCATGTTCCAGGATGAAAACGGCAATGTGGTGAACGAACGCAGCCGATTCAGCCATAAAGCCGCGGGCGTGCCGGGCACCGTCGCAGGGCTGGCCCTGGCACTGGAACGGCACGGCACAATTTCCCTGAAAGAAGCCCTGGCTCCGGCCATTCGCCTGGCCAGTAACGGTTTCGAGGTGCCCCGCCGCTTTACCGAAGGCCTCGAACAGGCAAAGGACCGGCTGCAGCGCTGGCCCGCCAGCAAGGCCACCTTTTATAAGGAAGACGGCTCTGCCCCACAACCGGGAGAGGTCTTCAAACAGCCGGCGCTCGCCGACACCCTGCAGCGCATTGCCGATCAGGGCGTGAAAGGTTTCTACGAGGGCGAAACCGCCCGGCTGATTGTCGATCAGATGCAACGGAACGACGGCCTGATCACCCTGGATGACCTGAAAAACTACCAGCCGGCCATCCGTGAACCGGTACACGGCAACTACCGGGGCCACGATATCTACTCCATGTCACCGCCCTCTTCCGGCGGCACCCATATCGTCCAGATTCTGAACATTCTGGAGCACTACCCCATCGACGACATGGGCCACAACTCAGCGGATACCCTTCACCACATGGCCGAGGCCATGAAACTGGCTTATGCGGATCGCTCGGAATACCTGGGCGACACCGACTTTGTTGAGGTACCGCTCACCGGGCTCACCAGCAAGGGCTATGCGGCAGCGTTACGCGCCACCATCGACTCCGAAAAGGCCCGACCTTCAACCGACATAAAACCCGGCAACCCGACCCCATGGGAAAGCCCTGAAACCACCCACTTCTCGGTGGTAGACCGCTGGGGCAATGCCGTGTCCAACACCTACACCATCAACTTCAGCTACGGCTCGGGCATTACCGTGGCCGGCGCTGGTTTCCTGCTCAACAATGAAATGGACGACTTCAGCGCCAAACCCGGCGTGCCCAATGCCTATGGTCTGATTGGTGGCGAAGCCAACAAAATCGAACCGGGTAAACGCATGCTCAGCTCCATGTCGCCCACCATCGTTCAGAAAAACGGCCGTAATTTTCTGGTTACCGGCAGCCCGGGCGGCTCTCGTATTATCACCACTACTTTGCAGGTGATCATGAACGTGATTGACCATAAGATGAACATACAAAGTGCGGTAAGCGTCCCGCGCATTCATCATCAGTGGCTGCCGGATGAGATTCGTATGGAACAGGGCATCAGCCCGGACACCGTGGGGCTACTGGAAGCGCGCGGTCACAAGGTCACCACCAGCCGAGCCATGGGCGCCATCCAGAGCATCATGATCGATGAAGACGGCACCCTGTACGGCGGCGCGGACCCAAGGCGGAGCACTTCGTCTGCCATAGGCTACTGAAGCCAGGAATAAACCGAAGCAACTGACCGGAGGTCTTATGTTTCTCTCTGTACAACTGAGCTGCTATCCCCTGAAAGATGACTACAAACAGCCTATCCGTGAGCTGATCGGCCGGCTGGAGCAAACCGGCCTGGAAGTCTATCCGGGGCGCATGAGCACGGAAATCTTTGGCGAGTATGACGAAGTAATGAAAGTCCTTTCAGACACCATGAAGTGGTCGTTCGAAACCTATGGCAAAGCGGTATTTGTTGCCAAAATCATGGAGGGCGACCGGAGACCGAAATGACAACACCAAACGGGTCAGACAATCAGCAGAAACCGGAAAACAACCCGCAACCGGCCATTCCGAATCAATACTCTTTTCTGTGGCTCAGTGCCGCCATTTTCCTGATGGTGCTCTGGATGCAGGATACCAACCAGCCCCGGCAACAGGAGTTGGCGTATTCTGAATTCAAGGAAGCCGTGATGGCCGGCCGGGTAGACGAAGTCACCCTGCGCAGCGAAGAAATCCTGGGTCAACTCACCGAATCCGGCGCCAGCCAGTTCAGCTCCGATGGCGAACCATCCAGCGTGCATTTCATTACCCTGCGCCCGCAAACGGAAGACACCGAACTGTTGCAACTGCTTGAGCAGCAGGAAGTGGTTGTCCATGGTGCCCGGTCTGGCCGTCCCTGGTGGCAGGAACTGATCCTGAGCTTTTTGCCCTGGATACTGCTACTGGCGCTGATGTTCTGGTTCTGGGGCACCGCCCAGAAACGAATGGCCCAGGGTGGCGGCGTTTTTGATTTCAACCGTTCGAAAGCCCGCAGAGTCCGCAAGGAAACATCTTCGACCACCCTGGAGGATGTCGCCGGGATAGAGTCTGCCAAGCGGGAAATTGCCGAAGTTATCGACTTCCTGAAATCACCGGAAAAGTACCAGAAACTCGGGGCGGTCATGCCCAAAGGCATCTTGCTGGTAGGCCCGCCGGGCACTGGTAAAACCCTGCTGGCCCGGGCCATTGCCGGCGAAGCGGATGTACCCTTTTTCAGCATCAGCGCCTCGGAATTCATTGAAATGTTTGTCGGTGTAGGCGCCTCCCGGGTACGCGACATGTTCAACGAAGCGAGAAAAGAGGCTGCAGCGCTCATTTTTATTGACGAGCTGGACGCCATCGGCCGCTCACGGGGCGCCGGTCTGGGTGGCGGTCACGACGAACGGGAACAGACCCTGAACCAGATACTGACCGAAATGGACGGCTTCGAGGCCCATGAAAATGTGCTGGTTCTGGCTGCCACCAACCGCCCCGATGTGCTGGATACCGCCCTGCTCCGGCCCGGCCGGTTTGACCGGAAAATCACGCTGGACCGCCCCCACAAGGATGCCAGAACCGCCATTCTGAAAGTGCATGTGCGAAAGGTGCCTCTGTCAACCGATGTAAATCTGGAACAGATCGCCGCCCGGACCATCGGTTTTTCCGGCGCAGACCTGCACAACCTGGTTAACGAAGCCGCACTGACGGCAGCCCGGGAAGGATTGAGCGAAGTAAACGAACATTGCTTCGAAGTTGCCCGGGACCGGATCACCCTGGGCGAAACACGTGACACCCAGCTTCCGCCGCAGGAGCGTGAGGCGGTGGCGTATCACGAATGCGGCCACGCGATCATGGCCTATTACATGCCCAATGCCGACCCTCTTACCAGAGTAACCATCATTCCCCATGGCATGGCCATGGGTATCACCGAACAGACGCCCAAGGAAGATCACTACACCTACACCGAAAGCTATCTGAAAGATCGCATCAAGGTGATGCTGGGCGGACGCTGTGCCGAAAAACTGATCTACGGTGAAGTCAGCACCGGTGCCCAGAACGACCTGAAAGAAGCCACCAATCTGGTTCGCCGAATGATCGGACAGTGGGGCATGAGCGACAAAATCGGCCCGCTGGGCCTGAGTATTGGTGAGGAACATGTCTTCCTCGGCCGGGAAATGGGGCAGCCGCGAGAGTTCAGCGAAAAAATGGCCGAGATGATCGACACCGAAATCCAGTCCCAGCTGCTGGCTCTGGAAAAAGCCACGAGAGACTTTCTGGGTGGACACCGTGATCAACTGGAAGCTCTGGCCCGGGCGGTGTTAAAAAATGAAACACTTTCAGCGGAGCAAATCGAAGACATTCTGCACGATAAAAGCAACCCTCCGGCACGCTGATCACGGCTTCACACGTGAGTCACGAAGTCATGGCTGAACAACGCCAGACAGAACCCGGCCACCGCGCCAAGCGGTGGCCCCCAATGACGTTCAAGCCTGGACTGTGGCGCAATATCCTGAAAGATCAGGTATAAAATGCCACCCGACGCTACCAGCATAACGGCACCCAGAATCACCGGCCGGTCTGCCAGAAAAAAGTAACCGAGCAACCCCGCCACCGGCCCTGTGATCACCAATGCCCCCATAAATGCCAGTGTTTTTCGGGACGTATATCCCGGCAGGCTGGCCAGTTCCCGATAGGCGTTGAACCCCTCCGGCAGGTTCTGCATCGCGATCAGCACAGCCATCAATACAGCCGTTTGGGGGCTCACCACGGCAAGCCCGCCCAGAGCAATGGCTTCCGGAATGAAGTCGAGCATCAGCCCCATAAGCTGGGGGGATTCGCGGCGTTTCAGGCCCAGCGCGCGCTCCACAAGGAAGAACAGAACCCCGCCAGCCGCGATGGCCGGTATCGCCCACAGGGAATCACCCATGCTCGACTGCCCTTCGGGAATCAGAACTACGGACACCGCACCCAGAAGAATGCCGCCGCCAAGCGCGATCAGGAAATGCCGGAATTCCTTCTCCAGCCAGTTGGGCCGGATACTCTCGACACTGGCAAGAAGACCACCCAGCGGAATAAGGGATCCTGCCAGAACGGTCAGGCCAACAATTACGAGAATATCCAGAAACATCACAATCACTCTTTACTACAAAAAATGGAAACGGTTGGCGGGCTTATGGCGTTATCGTCAACGGCAGATTCAACGAAACCAGTAACTGCTCTGAACCGGGCTCCTGAAGCAACGAACATTCCCGGCTGAGCACCAGTTGCGTTGCCCTCTCCTGCCGCAGAACCTTAGCCACCGTGGCAGGGTCTGCAGCGGGAAGCTGTTGCACACGAATCTGCGAATCAGGAACGCCCAGACTCTGCCTCAACACATCAAGGTTTTGTGACGACAAATCCGTGCCCGCCCCCAACAAAAAGGTTACCGGCTGAGGCACATGCCGGATGGCGTCTGCGGCCGCTCTGACTGCCCGGCGGTTGGCACTTTCGTGATCATTGAGAAACACGACCATCCTGCCGTGGCGCGAGGTCTGCCTTTCACTCCACAGCAGCAGCCTGCCCGGAGACTGGCGGAGCAGCCCTCTGGCAGTGGAACCCAGGCGCGCACCCGGTGCTGAAGACCAGCCAACACGACCAAGAACCAACAGGTCGTCCGGCTCTGCCAGCGCCAGCACCTCTTCAACAACACTGCCCCGGATAATGCTCAGACTATACTGGCCTCCGTATGGCCCCACAGCCCCGGCGAGCGCCCGGCGTACCTGGCCTGCCAGTCTCTGCATACGGCGCTCCAGCGCCACCACATCTAAGGGCCGGCTGGCCCCGGAAACCGACCCCACTTCCCGGGCAAAACCATACCCCGCACTGCGCAGCAGGTTGAGCTCTTCGACAAACACACCCTGCACATCGGCGCCCGAGCACGCCGCAATCTCCGCCGCCGCCTGAAGTGCGGCATAACTCATCCGGGAACCGTCCAGCAGTACCAGGATGCGCCCGGGAGTTGCGCGGCGGTCGGCCTGATCAGCAGGTATGTCAGTCACTGCCATTGCCTCCATTATTTTCGGCGTTGCCGTTTTCATCCTTTTGCTCACTGGCCTCTGCAAACGCAGCCAGTCGATCTGCCACCAGGCGATTAAAGCTGTCTTTCGGGAAGTCCCCGTTGCTGTCCGGTTCACCGGCCGTCATCCCGGTCATCAGCTCAATGGCCTGATCAATATGGGTCACCGGATAAATAGAGAACCGGCCGGACCGAACAGCACCCCGAACGGCTTCATTCAGCATCAGGTGCTCCACGTTACTGGCCGGCAACAAGGCGCCCTGGCCGTTGATCTCGCCAGACTGTTTGCAGACATTGAAAAAGCCTTCAATTTTCTCGTTCACACCACCCACGGCCTGAACTTCACCATGCTGGTTCATGGAACCGGTCACCGCCAGCGACTGCTTCAACGGAACGCCGGTAATGGCCGAGAGCAGCACACAGGTTTCCGCAACCGACGCAGAATCCCCTTCCACGCCGCCGTAGGATTGCTCAAAAGCCAGGCTGGCCGACAGCGAGAGATCCCCCATCGGGGCATATCGGTTTGCCAGAAACCGCGAAAGAATCATTACCGCTTTGCTGTGAATTGGCCCGCCCAGCTTGGCTTCACGCTCAATATCCGCCACCTGCCCTTTGCCGGGGCGTGCGGTCGCGGTAATACGCGTGGGCTGGCCAAAGCGGGTGGCCCCCAACTGCAACACAGAAAGACCATTAACCTGCCCCACCTGAGAGCCTTCAGTGGCAATCATCACCACGCCTCGCTGAATCTGCTCCAGGCTGCGCTCCCGGATTCGGCTGGCGCGATACTCCCTCTCATCAATGGCCTGCTGAACATGCACCGCTTCAATGCGATCACTGCCCGCCTGAACCGCCCAGTGGTCAGACTCACTCAACAGGTCTTTCAGCACCCGGTCGTGGGCGGTCAGTTTTTTCTGGTCACTGGCCAGGCGACTGGCATGCTCAATCAGCCGCGCCACTGCCGTCTTGTCCAGGGGGCGAATATCCGCAGAGCGAGCCATAGTGGCAATCATCCGGGCGTACAGCGAATAGCTCTCGTCGTCCCGATCCAGATCGTCTTCGAAGTCCGCCTCTACCTTGAACAGATCGAGAAAATCCGGATCGTAATGAGACAACAGGTAATACAACATGCGGTCACCTAGGAGCACCACCTTTACCGACAGAGGAATCGGCTCCGGCTGTTGGCTGACCGTCGTGGCCAGACCGTACAGGCGTTCCAGAGATTCAATCCGGATTTCACCGGAGAACAGAATGCGCTTCAGGCTCTCCCAGGCCATGGGCTGGGTCAGAATACGGCGGGCATCAACAATCAGGTAACCGCCGTTGGCCCGGTGCAATGAGCCTGCGCGAATCAGGGTAAAATCGGTATACAGGTTGCCCTGGTGCGCCCGGTGTTCAATCTGCCCGGTCAGGTGCTGATGATTGGGCAGGTCTTCATACACTACCGGCGCACCCCGGGTTTCTGCATTATCGACCAACAGGTTCACCCGGTACCGGTTCAACAATCCCGAAGGCGGCCCATTCTCGTTATCCTGGAAGGCCTCGGCGTGCTCCACCACATCTTCGCGCACGGCATCCAGGTGTTCGACCACAGCCGTTACATGCGCCCATTTTTCCCGCAACTCGCCAATAGGGCCGCCCAGAGTGAGCTGCACCATTTCTTCATTCAGCTCGTGAATCCGCTGCTGCACTTCTTTGCGTAAGCGCGGTACCTGCTGAATGGCCTGTTGCAGTTTTTTCTGGAGATCTTCGACCTTCGATTCAATAAGTTCCTTTTCGTCATCCGAAAAGCTCTTGTACTCATCCGGCTCAATCACCTCCCCATTGCGCATGGGGGCAAAGGTAAACCCGGACTGGGTCGCCAGCATGGCAATGTTGCTGCGCCGGGCCTCCTCCTGGATCTCGAAAAGGCCCTGATGCTGGCGCTTGGCCACCTCCTCCTGCAGCTCCTGAATACGGGCCTGATATTCCTCGCTTTCAAAGGTGGCCGGAATGGCTGTTTTCAGCTCCGCGACCAGATCATTCATATCACTTTTGAAAACACGGCCTTCGCCCGGAGGCAGTTTTATCGCCCGGGGTTTGTCGGAATGCTGGAAATTGAACAGGTGACACCAGTCAGAAGGCACTGGCTGCCCTGCAGCGTGCTGAGACAGAAACCGCTTTACCAGTTCGTGCTTGCCAGCCCCCGAAGGCCCCAGCACAAACAGATTAAAACCACTGGCGCGCATGCTGGCACCAAATTCCAGCGCCCGCAGCATGCGATCCTGACCATACGGAAGCTCCAGATCTGCCAGTGTTTCGGTGGACTCAAAGTCCAGCTTTTCCAGCGGACAACGGTGATAAACCTGATCTTCTTGCAACGCCGCAGGTACAGCCATTATTCCTCCTTACTTGTCAGCTTCGAGCTTGTCCTGAGTCCGTAGCTCAAAATCGCTGGCATCATGCCGCTCATGCAGTTGCGTGGCCGGCTCGCCCCAGGTTTTGTTCACCATACGGCCACGTTTTACCGCCGGCCGTTGCGCCACTTCATCCGCCCAGCGAATCACATTCCTGTAGGTGTGAGCCTCAAGAAACTCCGCTGCGTCGTAAACGATGTTTTTGACCACCGCACCGTACCAGGGCCAGATCGCCATATCGGCAATGGTGTATTGATCACCAACCATATACCGGTTGTCGGCCAGGTGCCGGTCCAGCACATCCAGCTGACGTTTCACTTCCATAGTGTAGCGGTTGATCGGGTATTCCAGTTTTTCTGGTGCGTAAACGTAAAAATGCCCAAAACCACCCCCCAGAAAAGGCGCACTGCCCATCTGCCAGAACAACCAGTTCATGGTTTCAGTGCGTCCGGCCGGATCTTCGGGCAGGAACTCACCGAACTTTTCGGCCAGATAAAGCAGGATGGAGCCAGACTCAAACACCCGGATAGCCGGGTCAACGCTCCGGTCCTGCATGGCAGGAATCTTCGAGTTCGGGTTGATCTCCACAAAGCCACTGCCGAACTGGTCGCCATCGCCAATACGAATCAGCCAGGCATCGTACTCTGCTTCCTTGATGCCCTTCTCCAGCAACTCCTCCAGCATGATGGTGGCCTTCACGCCATTGGGCGTGGCCAACGAGTACAGCTGGAAAGGGTGTTTTCCAACCGGCAGCTCCTTGTCGTGAGTCGGCCCGGCAACCGGGCGGTTGATGCTGGCAAACTGGCCGCCATTGTTCGGCTCCCATTTCCAGACCTTTGGTGGAGTATAGACAGGGTCGCTCATCAAGCACCTCTTTTGGTTGTGGGTATGATCCGCACTACGGACTCTAACCGAACTGGACCACGCTCTGCATGTCAGAGACCCACTGCATTATGGTGCACGGCACTCCGGAGCCGCACCGTTCAAGTGCACCCTCCAGAAGAAATACTGCTCAACATTCCACCACTCCGCCCCCAACCCCCTATAGAATCAAAGCTTGACCCAATCTGGAACATTCCTTGCTTTCTGTGACCGCTCTTCGTGCATAACCCCGCTTTATCAGCGGAAAACACAATAAAACCAGGAGTTAGAGACCCGTGGATATCACGAGTGCAGTTCACACCCTGACCGAGAGCACCAATACGCTGTTCCTACTCATCGGCGCTGTCATGGTTCTGGCCATGCACGCCGGCTTCGCCTTTCTCGAAGTGGGCACCGTTCGACACAAGAATCAGGTTAACGCCGTCGTCAAGATCATGACCGACTTCGGTATTTCTGCCATCGCCTATTTCTTCGTAGGCTACTACATTGCCTACGGCAGCCACTTCCTGACCGATGCCGCCCAGCTCACCAGCAACAATGGCTACGAGCTGGTTAAGTTCTTCTTCCTGATGACCTTTGCCGCCGCCATTCCCGCCATCGTCTCCGGCGGCATTGCCGAGCGTGCCCGCTTCTACCCCATGCTGATTGCTTCCGGGTTGATTGTGGCGCTGGTTTACCCCTTCTTCGAAGGTATCGTGTGGAACGGCAACTATGGCTTTCAGGCCTGGCTGGAGACTCAATTCGGGGCAGGTTTCCATGATTTCGCCGGCTCTGTTGTAGTGCACGGTGTGGGTGGCTGGATTGCCCTGGCAGCAGTCTTACTGCTCGGTGCCCGCAAAGGCCGGTATCGCAACGGCAAGGTGGTGGCGTTTGCCCCCTCTAACATTCCATTCCTGGCCCTGGGTGCATGGATTCTCACCGTGGGCTGGTTCGGCTTCAACGTCATGTCTGCCCAGACTCTCGACGGCATCAGTGGCCTGGTGGCCGTTAACAGTCTGATGGCGATGGTAGGCGGCATTCTGGTGTCCATGCTGCTGGGCCACAAAGACCCGGGCTTTATTCATAACGGCCCTCTGGCCGGGCTGGTAGCCGTCTGTGCCGGGTCTGACCTGATGCACCCGGTTGGTGCCCTGATCACCGGCGGCGTGGCCGGTGCCATCTTCGTGTTCATGTTTGAATGGGCGCAGGACAAGATCGAACGCCTGGATGACGTCCTTGGTGTCTGGCCGCTGCACGGTATCTGCGGTGTCTGGGGCGCCATCGCCGCCGGCATCTTCGGCAGCGAAACCCTGGGTGGTCTGGGCGGCGTCAGCCTGATGTCCCAGATTATCGGTGCCGCAGCCGGTGTCGCTATTGCCTTTATCGGTGGTTTGATCATCTATGGCGTGATCGCCAAAGTCGCCGGGCTGCGCCTGAGCGAAGAAGAAGAGTTCAACGGCGCTGACCTCAGCATTCACCACATTGGTGCAACGTCAATGGAGTAAGCGCTCTTACCAGTTCTGTGCTGCCCCGGATACAAGGGGCAGCACAGATACTGAAAGCTATAGAAGTGCCATTGCACAAAGACCCAGCAAGCCCACATTGGCCGCCAGCCCCATCATGAAAAAATACGACCGGGGGCTTGGGTTGCGCTCGGTGGCAATCGCATAGTACAAGCCCATATGAATGATGCGCGACACCGCGAATACCCATATCAGCAAGCCTGTCCAGAAAACATCGGCCCCTACAAGAATGGCCAGAAAAGCCGTGGCCAGCATCGCGGGTACGTTTTCCAGGGAGTTCATGAAGGTCCGGTGTGCCCTGAACACAAACGAGTGATGGCTCAACGACTGATCTATCTTGCCCGGAACCGCGTTTGGCTGAGCCGCCTTGGTTGAGCTGGCTACAAACCATTGCACCAGCCAGGTTGCGATCACAATGAAGATTGCCCAAAACGCAGCTGTATACACTTCAACCAGATTCACTATACTTTCTCCACTGACCCTTAGAACTTCAAATCTGACTTCACCGCTTCAGTGTTACCCGGCAAATCAGCGCTGTTTATACTGTGTGGGGCAATACCCCCGAGTAATATCCGGACTACGCAATTTCAAATGCTTTGTAGCGCGCCCGGTGACCCGCTTGCGCCAAAGCCTGAAACTTTTGGGTTTCAGGCTGCTACGCATCAGCCTGATCACCTCGGATTCATTAAAGCCAAATTGATTTTCAATAGCCTCAAATGGCGTTCGGTCTTCCCACGCCATTTCTATGATTCTTGATTTATCATCTTCTGCCAGCGACATTGCTGAAGAGCACCTCCGGGCTGCTTACGTGAGTTCTTTTCTTTCCTCACGACATTCATACGAACCCATTTCGAATTCGCGACAGATCCAGGGGCGATTTTCATAAATCGTGCACATAAAGGTTTCCCGGTCTAACGCCGAGCACCAGCCATCGTCCAGGCGCAGCATGGTTTCACCGCCCCATTCATCGTAGGCAATGTGGCGTTCCGGAACCCCCGTATCGCTGATAATCATGACTTCCAGGCGGCAGCAGCAGGCCCGACAATTGGAGCAGGAAATCTCAGTAGTCGGTAATTCTTTAACAGGGATAGTCATAAAACCGGCGCTATTGGGACGCTATTGGAGAGGCGCTTACTGGCAGATATCCGCCAGCAAACCGTTGGTGAGTTTTTTCAGATCATTCGGGCTGAGCTCGATTTCCAGCCCGCGTCGGCCGGCGCTCACGTAGACGGTGGCCTGTTCAGCGGCAGAGGCATCGATAATGGTCTTCAGCCGCTTTTTCTGACCCAGCGGGCTTACCCCTCCCAGAACATAGCCGGTGGCACGCTCGACATCTTCCGGCGGTGCCATGGTCGCTTTCTTGGCACCGGCTACCCTGGCAATCGATTTCATACTCAGCATAGAGGAAACCGGCACCACGCCCACCGCCAGCTGCTTGTTGTCCAGCACCACCACCAGAGTCTTGAACACCCTCTCCGATGGAATACCCAGCTTGTCCGCGGCTTCCTGACCGTAGGATTCACTGGCCGCGTCATGGGTATACTCATGAACCGTGTGGGCGATTTTGTTTTTTCTGGCGACATTGATGCCCGGCGTCATCGGCTCATCTCTTTCGGCGGATTTTCAAACCTGTGCATTCAGTTTTTTCCGGGGCTGAACGCCCGCTCAAGCAGCTGCGCACTGTGCAGCACCGTGCGGCCTGTACCACGTTCAATCTGTTCCCGGCAGCTAAAGCCATCCGAGACAACGAAGGTGCTTTCCTTGCTGTTTCTCACCGCCGGCAATAGTACATCCTCGGCTATGCGTTGAGACACCTCGTATTTGTCCGCGTCGAAGCCAAAACCGCCGGCCATGCCACAGCAACCGGTGTCTGGAGTACTCACCGTCAGGCCCAGCTTTTCCAGCACCGCCCTGGTGCCGTCCATACCGTCAAACGCTTTCTGGTGGCAATGCCCATGTAAAAGCACCTCACCTTCCAGGGTGGGCCACTGATCCAGATCCAGTTGATTGAGGAAATCCGGCAATAGCCGGGTATTTTTAGCCAACCATTGCGCCCGTTCGTCGTTCGGGAAGAAGTTGAGCAGCTCATCCCGGAACACGCTCATGCAGGAAGGCTCCACTCCTACCACTGGTATGCCCTCCTGGATCGCCGGTTCCAGCGCACTCATGGTCTGCTCCAGACGTTTGCGGGCCTTGTCCAGAAATCCGTAATCGTAAAGCGGGCGGCCGCAACACAGCGGTTTGCCCGGCAGGCGCACCTCATAACCCAGCGCCTCCAGAACACGCACCGCTGCCCCCGGCACCCCGGCGTCCAGATAATTGCTGAAGGTATCCGGCCAGAGCATTACCGCCGGGCGGTCGCCCCCGGCGGGGGCCGGTGAGCGGTAATCCTTTGTGAACGGGCGCTCGGAGAACTTTGGCAGCGCCCGGTGCTCTGAAATACCGGTTACAGCACGCACCGCTTGGTTGATACCCGGCAATCCCGCCAGTGTGTTGACCAGGCGCGGCGCATGGCCGGCCACGCGAGACCATTCGTGAATCATCCCCAGGGTCCATGCCTGCTTCGGGCGCCGATTCCGCTCATAATAGTGGGCCATGAACTCCGACTTGTAGGTGGCCATATCCACCTGCACCGGACATTCATGCTTGCAGGCCTTACATCCCAGGCACATATCCAGAGCGTCGTGCACAGCCGGCGAATCCCAGCCGGTGTCCAGCGGATCGCCTTCCAGCATTTCGAACAACAACCGGGCTCTGCCGCGAGTGGAATACTGTTCTTCCCGGGTGCCCCGGAAACTCGGACACATAATCCCTCCGGAACCACTGCGGCATTTGCCCACACCCACACACCGGCCGGCAGCCTGGGCAAAGCTTCCCAGATCCTTTGGAAAGGTGAAATGCAACGGCCTTGGCTCGATCGGATTGTAATCCGGGCCAACCCGCAGATTCTCATCCAGCCGGTAGGGATCAATGAGTTTGTGAGGGTTCAAACGGTGCTCCGGATCCCAAAGTGCCTTGAAATCGGCAAACGCCTGCATCAGCTCCGGGCCGAACATACGCGGCCACAGCTCCGCCCTTGCCTGGCCATCGCCATGCTCACCAGACAGCGAGCCGCCGTAGGACACAACAAGATCAGCGGCTTCCTCGGTAAAGGCCCGCCACTTTTTCACACCCTCATGGGTGGAGAGGTCAAACGTCACCCGGCCGTGAATGCAGCCGTCACCGAAATGTCCGTAAAGTGAAGACCGGTACCCATAACGTTCAAGCAGCGCCCGGTAATCCCGCAGGTACTGCCCCACCTGGGCGGGATCCACGGCGGCGTCTTCCCAGCCGGGATAGGTCTCCGGCTCTCCGGGAAAGGCGTTGGTTGCAGCCGCGCCACTCTTGCGCACCGACCACACCAGATTGGCCTCGGCGGTATCAGTGTAAATGCGGCTGTCCCGGCAATTGGCCCCAACCTGTTCCAGCGCCTGTTTCGCCCTGTTTTCCGCTTCGTCAGCAGTCTCGCCGCCGTATTCCGCCAGCAGCCAGCCATCGCCTTCCGGCAGCCCCTCCAGGGCTTTAAGGCTGTAGCCCTTCCGGCGCATGTCCGAGACAATCTGGTCATCGATGCCTTCCAGCGCCAGCGGGCCGGTCTCCATGATCGACGGCGCCTCATCGCCCGCCTGGCAGATATCCTCGTACCCGAACACTACCAGCACCCGGTGGGGCGGGCTGGGAATCAGACGGGCCCGGGCAGATAGGGTAATGGCGCATGTGCCTTCGGTACCAATAAGCGCTTCGGCCACATTGAACCCGTTTTCCGGCAGCAAGGCTTCCAGGTTGTAACCGGAGACCCGCCGGCGGATCTGGGGAAAGCCTTGGCGAATGGCATCGGCGTACCTGTCCCGCAGGCTTCTCATGCCGGCATAAAGCTCACCACGGCGACCGCCCTCTGCAATAATTTCTTCCAGCTCAGCTTCGGACGTAGGGCCAACAGTGAGCCGCAGGCCGTCATAGGTCAGCACTTCCATTGATTCGATGTTGTCGACGGTCTTGCCGGCCATCACCGAATGCGCACCGCAGGAGTTGTTGCCAACCATCCCCCCCAGAGTGCAATGAGTATGGGTGGAAGGGTCTGGCCCGAAAGTCAGCCCGTGCACCTCTGCCGCGTTGCGCAACTGATCACACACCACGCCGGGCTGAACGTCGGCATGACGGGCCTCCGGGTCCAGGTGCAGGATGTCGTTCATGTAGCGGGAGGTATCAAGAACGATAGCCGCGTTACAGGTCTGGCCCGCAAGACTGGTGCCGGCACCACGCATCAGCAGCGGCACATCGAAATCACGTGCCAGGGCAACAACCGTTTCAACATCCCGCGCATCCCGTGGAACAACAACCCCGAGCGGCACCTGGCGGTAGTTAGAGGCATCGGTGGCATACAGAGCCCGGTCGCTGGCATCCAGCCGGACATCCCCCCGTACTTGCTCCTTCAGCGCCCGGGCCAGATCATCCGGGAATTCACCATTGATTGAGGGTTTCTGCTGCGTATTCGTCATGGACGATGCTCCTGTGATCGGTTATCGGGCTCGCGCTCTACTGGCCTTCGAACATTTCCATGTAGCGGCGCAAACCACCGTCCAGCACGAAAACATTGGTGTACCCCATATCCAGCAATGCCTGCACTGCGCGAGGGCCGCGGGTGCCGCCGTTGCAATAACAGATGATTTCCTGATCATTATCGGTAAACACTTCGGGCGCCCGCCGGTTAATCGTATTCACACTCACATTGATCGCACCGGGCAAATGAAAACGATCAAAATAGTCTGGTTCCCGAACGTCAACCAATACCGCACCGGCTTCTACCCTTTCATGTACATGTGCTGGTTCTACCTGTTTCATAACAACCCTTTTGTTCTTACTAACGGGAAGCAGAAGAGCCCCCATAACCTGATTATACAGCCTGCCATCTCTCAATCAGACGGAGACGAGGCCTGCAGAGGCTCACCCTCTTCGTTCTGAAGCTGATAGTCATAAGCGGCCTGAAGACCGGTTTCGTCTTCAGTTTCTTCGTCCCCCTGCTCCAGGTAACGCGGGTATAGCGGTGACAACAGCGCCACTACAACACCGATGGCAGAGAAGATGGCAAAGGCATCAGCGTAGCCTAACTCATCTACCAGTAAACCAACGATGGGTGAACCCGCTGCCTGGCCCAGAGACACCGCCATAAATGGCAACACCGGCCCCATCGACAACCGCCCGGGTAAAAGGCGAATGCCCGTCATCAGATACAGGCCAGTCAGGCTCATGTAGGCCAGGCCGAACACCAGTGCGGAAAACACCGCAATAATAATCTGCCCGGGGCTGGCCGCGAGCAGTGCCAGACTGGAGGCCAGCATCATCAGCATCAAAGCCTGAGTAATAGGCGGGTTATTGCGGTCGGCCAGGTCCGCTACCACCGCGCCGCCCAGGCCCGCGATCCCTACGCCCAGCCACAACCAACCGGTGGAACCGGAAGGCAAGGCTCCCAGGGTAGATGCCAGATCGGGCGCAAAAATCCAGTACGCTGCGGAAACAAAGCCCATGGCAAAGGCAAACAAAGAAAGCCGGAACAACCGCCACCATTGATGGGCGTTGATAGGCGGCAGCGCGGCATTTGCCGGTGTCACCCGCGACACGGAGGGAATGAAGTACCAGGTGGCCACCAGGCCGACGACTGCCAGGAACGAAAAAACCATGTAGGCGTAGCGCCATTCACCGGCCATGAACAGAACTACTGGTACAGAAACCGCCACACCCACGCTGGTGCCCGCATTCATCACCGAACTGACACGCCCGTGCACCGAACGATTTACCAACACTTGCATGGCGGCGGTCAGCGCCGGCATCATCAGCCCGGTACAGATACCACACGCAACCACACCTACGCTCAGTGATAGTGCACCCGAAGCCTGACTGATCAGCCCCAGGCCCACAGCCCCGAAAACACCGGACACCATCGCCGTATTACGAGCGCCCAAGCGAACGGCGCAAAGCGGTGCCACCATGGTAGCGAGCACAAAACTGAGCAGCGGCAGAGCACCGATGACACCCACCACATAGGGCGTTAATTCCAGATCAGCACGAATCGGAGGCACAAACAGACCAAAGGCAAAACGTGCGAGCCCGTAACTGATCGCAATCAGCGCCGCGCCCAGAAGCGCAAACGTGGTGCTGGAAGGAAACTTCATGCCACCTCCGCCTAATGGCTTTTGAAGATCATGGGCCGATCAAATTAACTGAACCCGGCATCTTCAGTGTGACAGCTATTTTCAGGTTTTCTCAAGCTGATGTGCGCTAGCGAACAGACCAGACACTGCCAGCACCCTATTCTTGATCCAGATGAGGCGAAGGAACCAAAAGGGAACCGCCTGTACAGGAGGTTGCATCATGTGCCCCATGGAAGGGGTACAAACCTGATTCTGGAGTTTTTGAGAAGAAGGAGTTACTGATGAATAACATCATCTATATTGTCGGTCTGGTGGTTATAGTGGTGGCGATTCTTTCCTTCCTTGGATTTGGCTAGGACTTCAATGAACTGAGTTACGGCTGCCTGTCATATATTGCCACACCGTCAGGTATATTAAACCAGTCTTGCTTCTCGCTTACCCAAACATGTGCAGTCGGTTTAATGATGCTCGTATCTGACAGGTTTGAGGGCTTGAGTTTGATTTTCTCAGGGTCTTCCGGATTGAAGTGATATATCCGGTTCCCACAGGTCGGGCAGAACTTTGCTCCATTTATGTTGCCGCTATCGGCGATTCTGCGCCATTCAACCATCTCCCCCTCGAATTCGACGGCATCAGCATCCACAACCGCTGTAATGCTGAACGCGCTGGTAGACAGCTTCTGACACTCTTTGCAGTGGCACGCCATAACCAGCAGAGGAGCTGACAACAATTGATACCTTACCCCGCCACACTGGCATGAACCTTCAATCGGATATTTCATCTCTATCTCCGGAATTTTGTATATTGCCAGACTTGGCCGTTTTCAGGCATGAATCCTTATAGCAGTGCCAGGTTCAGCAATGGCACCAGCCCGAACCACAACACGTAGCTAAGCGCAGCAACCATCAGCCCATCAATGCGGCCCGGCGCCTCATCTGTCCGCACATGGCGATACAAGAGCCACGCGAGAAACGCGGCGTGAGGGACAACCAGCCAGGCAATACCGTTGTAGGCCCCAGCAACCAGCCCCCAGACATCCCATGCCCACGCAGCTGCGGCAGAAAGCAACACGAAGAAGAGTGCGATAAGCAGCGCGTTCCTGAATCCGAAGCGTACCGCCAGGGTGCGTTTTTCCGACAAGGCATCCGCCTCAAGATCCGGTATGCCCGACAGCGTGATGGAGGGCAAAATCCCCAGCAACATCGGCAGACTGAGCAGCCATGGCACAGGGTCGTACCAGGCTCCGTCAAGAAACACGTACCCGCACAGCATCACACCGATACTATGGGTAACCGCGACATCCACCTCTCCCAGGCCCCGATAACTGAGGTTCAATGGCGGCGCCGTGTAGCCGATGGCCAGTACAGTCAGAACGCCAAGCAACAGAATAATGGCCACAGGAGCTGCCGCGGATAGCGACAACAGCCAGATCGTGCTGGCCAACAGCCCCAATAGCACAACCCCAATCCCGGCCTTGACCTCCTTCTGGCTCAGCGAACCGTCAACCAGCACGCGCGACCCGCCGGTAAAGGCGTTGAAATAGCGATTGTTCTGATCCGTACGCAGATCAACCACCTCATTGACCAACACCGTTGCCACCTCCAGCAGGAAGAGGCACAGGTAGCCGACCCAGAACACCGAGGTTCCGAGCACCGAACTGCCAGGGGCAACCGCCAGAGCGCCGATGGCATAGGCCATCCACGACATTGGATAGAACTGCAATCGCAGGCTTCGCAGCCAGGCACCAGCTTTTTGCTGCAGCCGCTCCATTGGGGTGATCCGGCCCTGCTGTAGCCGCCTGCCCTGCCTTTTGGCGCGGGCGAGCCAGGCCTCGCGTTTGTCCGCGCTGGCCTGCTTGACCGAGCCAAACACCAGCGAACGCACCGGGCGTATACCGCAAAATCCCAAGGTTGCCCGTGCCAGGGCATTCTTACCCGGTTCCCGGTAGAGCAGCCGATGTGCGAGTGGAGGGGTATCCATGGTGGTGATTAACTGGGCAGAACGGCCTTGCAACAGCCCCTGATAGCCGATGCCGCCTTCGCAGGTCTCGAAGGCAAAGCCCGGAGCCATGATCCGATCCAGAAAGCCCTTCAGCAGAGCCGGGGCGGTGCCCCACCAGGTGGGATAAACGATGACCAGGTGATCCGCCCAAAGAAAGAGCTCCCGCGCCCTGCTCAGGTCGTCTTCAAGCGGCTGATCGTTGGGAGACACACGGTGCAAGTCCGTATCGAAATCCATTTCGGACAGGTCCAGCCTGCGCAGTTGCACCGCCGCCGAACGCGCACCCTCGCAGAAGGCCTCCGCCAATGCGCCGCAAAAGCTGTCAGAACGGGGATGCCCAAGAATAACCAGCACGTTTATCGGCCGCTCGGTCTGTTCCGATCTCCCAGCCAGCATGATGTTCCTCCTGAACACTCTCTTAGACTGTCACCTGAGTTTGGCACGGAGTTCATCAGCTGTGTACTGGTGCAATTTGTTCTAGCTCAGATCCAGCGACGCACCCGTGCCTGGTAGTTCCTGAACGCCTGTCCGAATGTTTCAGCCAATGCTTTCTCCTCAGGCCGAATCTGGAATTGGTCAATGTAAATAACAAATCCGGCTACGATCAATAAAGACCAATAAGAGGCCAGATACAACGCCAATGCGAGAAGAAGAAAAGCAAAACCCAGATACATCGGGTTGCGAGTCACTGTGTATACGCCGGAGGTAACAAGTGAAGAGGATGACTCAGGCTTTCGGGGGTCAACGGTAGTCTGAACTCGCCTGAACTCAACCACCCCGGCGATACAGACTGATGCGCCCAGTATCAAAAACAGGAGGGAACCATAAAGCCGAAACCAATGCGGTAAGTCAGCCCCCGGCAGAGCAACCGACAGCACCCAGATGCCGGCAGCCGAAATGCCAGCTACAACTAATGGCGGAACCTTTTTATCGAGTAGAGCCATAACTTTCTCCAGTGGCCGAGGTGACACCTTGGGCAGACCAGAGCAACTTTGAAAGGTATGAGATCGGTATCGGCAATTTAGAGTATTCCCTGGCGTCAGGTGACGCGCCTGGTTAGCAGCTCCCAGCCTGTAAGCACGAACGCTGTTCCTCTCGCATGAGATAGCTGAACGCTTTGAGAAAGCCTCCGAGACGAAGGCTTCCTGCACGGTTCACTACAGGTTCACACCCACTTTCAGCAATACACGGGCGTTATCCGCATCCTGGTCTCTGCCACCGAACCGTTCTTCGGTGGTGACCTGATAACGCGCCTCACCGCCAACAAAGAAAGCGCCCTGGCGATAATGCACGCTCGCGCCGGCCTGGAAACCCAGCAGCGTATCATCGTGCGAACCGGCATCCACATCCAGAACACCAATCCCCGGGCCGAACCCGATTTCGAGGTTTTCACTTACAGGGACCACGTAGTGAGGATTGATTTCCAGACTGTTGATCTCGACCCCGTCTTCATCATACTGAGTCAGGCTCAGTTGCTGACGAATACGATTGCTCGGCGGCTGGAGCAGCGGGCAATCAAGCGAAAGCTCCAAGCCATAGACCCCACCAGCACCCGCCGGGCCAAAGTCCGGATCCATAACACCCCCTACCATCGCAAGGGTCGGCTGTGCCTGATAATCGTCGCTACTGAAACCAGGAAATTCCCAGCCCTCAGCCGCGACGCCCTGGGATGCAGTGGCGACCCAAAGACCGACAAGTGAAGCGCAGACCTGTTTTTTCATCACATTACTCCCTACTCAATATTGGTACAGAAACCTCATGCTAGGCATGGATTGAGTTCGAGTCTGTGACGATGTTACATATGCCAACTTTCTCATCTGGTCTTCCTCCCGCCAGGTGCGTCTGGCCTTGCCGGAGCCGCACTTCCGAACGGGTTAACGGAGCTGGCTGTCCTTACTGCCTCTGCGGTTGACACCCCCAGCTCGAGTATCCTGCTTCTCAAGGGACGACTGACACTCAATACACAGCCGGACACCAGGAATTGCCTTGCGCCGGGCCTCTGGAATCGGGGCGCCACATTCATCGCATTCTGTGGCGCTCTCGCCCTCGGCCAACTGGCTGCGCGCGCGCTGAATCTCGTCTTCAACGCTTGCGTCAATCTGCTCCTGAACCGCGCCATCACGTGACCATCCACCTGCCATAGCCCCTCCGGAGTCTGGATGACTGAAACCAATAAACGGTAGCATCAGGGTGCTGGCACTCCAAGATTGCCGCTGACCCTAAAAGGAAGTTGCCGCCTGCCTAAAGCCTTGGATTTGCGGCGTGCCAGAGCGCCAGAGAAAGTGCGTCCGCCCACAGCCACTGCTTATGTGATCGTAGCTTACTCTGGCAGGCCCCCGAACTCTGGCACGTCACCAATCGCCCCGTCCCAAACCGCTCTGCTCGATGTGAAGATGTGCGCCGTTGGCAACAAAGAGACTTCAGTGTCCAAGCACCCTGCGGGAACGACGAGCAGGTTTGTAAGTTGAGTGCTTGGTAATGCTGAACCACACGAGCTACAAAAGCTTTTATTGTGGCGACTACCTGGAAGCGTAAAGGAAGTCACAGCATCTACACCCGCCAGCCAAGTCAGTTTAGCTGACTGCGAAAATAAATTTGCCGCATGAGCAGATCCCGTATCTTTTTGGCAATACTCACAATGACACAGGTAAAAGCTGTCGAAGTCCCCATGAACCTCAAATCTCACTGTGCCACACAGGCAAGAACCGACATGCCTAGTCATAGGATTCCCTTCTATGGTCTGCGGGTGGCGCACCCATAACGCCCGGCTCACACGCCGGTTTGGAGCCGCGAAGCGGCAGAAAACCGGTCGCTGTGCAGCCGATTGTTCTGCTAATCATACTAAGGCGCGTTGCGTTCGGATGGATCCGTCTTAAAATCCCTTACCAGCTTATGCGGATTAAGCTGTTCCCGATGCGCCCTCGCCGCCTCGGCCCACCAGACCAACTGGTTGAGCGTGCGGCCAAAGTAATCGAACCAGGCCTCCTGGTCCTCACCGGCCTGCACTGTACCCTCTGCGGCAAAGACCTCCTGCGCCCTGGGCACGTGTATCATCGCGGAAACCGGCAGGCAGCCCAGTTCTGAAAGAAACGTCCGCAGGCCAACCGCTGCACGCATCCCACCCCACTGACCGGCAGAATAGGTAACAATCGCGCTCGGCTTATAGGAGAACAGGGAACTGCCAAAGTGATTCAAGAGATTGGCCAGAGCCGGGCTCATGGAGTGGTTGTACTCGGGGCTGACCATCACATACCCATCGGCGTTATCGATCTTTTCTGCCAACAGGTTGAGATCAGACGGCGCCCGGCTTTTGGGGTACGCGAAGTGCGGCTTGAAAACGGCTTCGAGCGGATAATCCAGGGCATCAACCAGTTCGACATCATGGTCTGGGTATCGCTGTTTCAGGCATTCAAGCACTGCATTGGCGACTCGGACACCCAGGCGGGCCGGCCTTGGGGGTGTGCTTTCGCGGACCGTGCCGAGGAAAACCAGAAATTTCATGTCAATCTCCCAATCACAGGCTCGGGGAATCCGTTGTGCCAGCGGGCCGCCATGTTGATAGCTCAGTCACTTGTTATGGGCCAGGAGCACAACACCCTGACCCCTGTTGAATTGGCGGGCAAGGTACTGTGCCATATGAACAAAAGACACAGCAGTCGCCATGCTTGGGCTTCAGTAAAACATGGCAAGACTCACACTCGTAAAAATACTGGCATGAGTCGGTAGGCATAGTTTCCGTTCTCTCGTGGCCACAGTTTGGACATTTGATCTTTGATTCCAAGACAATATCGACCATCGCCATGCCCTCCTGAAAGTTGTGAATTTTTGCCCAATCCACATTGGAATAGGCTCAGCACGTAAATTGGCCAAGCCTATAACGCCCTGGCTTTGCGGCGTGCCGGAGCGCCAGCTCAGGCGCGCCCGGCAACAGCCAATGGTTAAGCTGCATCGAAGTCCAGGCGATGAATACCATCCAGATTGACTGTGCTGCGAGCTACCCATAGGTCATACATATCTTGCATCGCCAACCAGCTCTCAGGAGTACGCCCGAGAACCTTGGATAGCCGCAGGGACATTTCCGGGCTAACACCGCTATCCCCTTTGAGTAGACGAGACAACGTGGAGGGCGAGACACCAAGACTGGAGGCAAGCTGACGGGAACTGATCCCGAAAGGCTCCAGGTACACCTCCCGAATGAATTCACCAGGATGCGGCGGATTATGCATAGTCATTAGTGATAATCCTCATAATCAAGAATGTAGGCGTTGCCGTCCTGGAATTCGAACGTCATGCGCCAATTTCCGTTAACACTAATCGACCACCGGCCTTTGTCTTTGCCCTTCAATGGATGAAGCCGAAAACCAGGGATATCCATGTCTTCCACTGAAGTCGCCGTATCCAGAGCAGCCAGCTGCATACGCAGCTTCTTCGCATGGTCGGGTTGTATGCCAGACGTGTTGCCGGTCGAGTAGAACCGCTTCAGTCCTTTGTGACGGAATGATTTAATCATGAGAGAACTCTAGCATGTTGCGCATCACGCAACAACAAGCTTAACGCTTTTGTTCAGCGGTGCACTTGCAGCGCAGCGAAAAGGGCATCCGGTGGAACGCCGGCAGGCCCGGAACGAACTACAACAACTGGTTAGGCATTTCTCAGTTCATGCACCACATGGGGCTGCTGGGAGTTTGCCTACCAAAGTTCGCTGCCAATCGGTAGCGGCTTCCTGAGAGCTGAATGCCCCTTGTAAATTTCCGCTGGAAATTGGCTCCCATATTGTCGCCCTCGAGAACTCGCGATGACCGACAACAATTCGGACCA
>JAVLAV010000199.1:0-648 GCA_031580735.1 Marinobacter sp. | reverse complement strand
ACCAGCGACCACTGGATTTCGAGCGAGCCAAATCAACCTCCGTCAACTGTTACAGCCCTCCACCCTGATAGGTAAAGACAGCCATTTGTCGCCGCAACGTATCTGTTACAATTGCGCGATTATACGTTGTTGTCAGCTTTTTCGTCGCTGACCTTTTGTTAATTGCACTGATAAAGAGATTACATCATGAGTCTTTCACCGGAACAGCGCCGGGAATACCGGGCCATCGCCCACAACCTCAAGCCAGTGATAATTGTTGGCGACAAGGGCCTCTCTGAAGGCCTGCAAGACGAACTGGACCGGGCTCTGAACGACCATGAGCTGATCAAGATCAAAGTCGCCAGCCAGGACCGCGAAGTGCGCCGCGAAGCCATCGACGCGCTGTGCGAAGCCTCCGGCGCCGAGCTGGTGCAGACCATCGGCAAAATCGCCGTGATCCTGCGTCGCGCCAAGCAGCCGAATCCTAAGCTTTCTAACTTGCTAAGAAATAAGTAATTTTTTGCCACGGAATCCACGGAAGAACACGGAAAAAAGCAAAAGACAAAGACAAAGACAAAGACAAAGACAAAGACGATTTGCCACTAAACCCACGAAAGAACACGAAAACTGACTAACGATGCTGATTGGTCGTCTTTTAATTTCGTGTTC
>JAVLAV010000198.1:0-654 GCA_031580735.1 Marinobacter sp. | reverse complement strand
CGTGAAAGGTGTGCAGCATGCCTTTGGCGGGCCGGCGAGTCTGGATGTAGCTATGCCTGAGTTGCCGGAGGGCTCTGATTGTGCAACGAAGCACAAGAACGCTGCCGCCAGCGGCTCTTCTCTGGTGGATGGCTGAGGTCACTCAATGACGCTTTGGATACTACACGACCACCTGAATGGCCCGTTGGAATTCAGCGAGGACTGCGAGCCTGTGGGTGCCCTGGCGCCGCGACGCAGGCCAGACCTGCATGCGCTGACACCGCATCTCTACAGGCTCGACGAGGCGGCGCTGGTGAAGATCAAGGAGAATGCACACAAAACATCCTTACGTGGCTTGCCTCCAGCCGTCAGCGCGTTGATAGAAACCCGGGTCGAAGGGAGCGTGCTTATAGAACAGTTGAGCCGATTCTGTCTGGCGGCAACTCCCGCATCGCGTTGGACGTACTGTCGGTTCTTTGACCCCCGGGTTATGACCCACCTGAGATGGATTCTTACACCGGATCAACTTGAATCTTTACTGGGCAAAATCGAGAGTTGGGAATTTCTGGATATGTCATCGCAATGGGTGTCCATAAACAATGCCCCAAGAGATCCCTATTACCTGAGACTGACCCTTGATGAAAGACAATACAGGCACCTCACTGACCTGCCCGC
>JAVLAV010000197.1:412-655 GCA_031580735.1 Marinobacter sp. | reverse complement strand
GTGCTGACCGGCACCCTTTCATTCTGGCAACCATTCCTGATCACCGGCACCCTGGCGGCCGTGCTGCTGGTGGCGCTTTGCTGGGGCGCCTATCTGAAGCGTCAGCTGGGTGGCTACACCGGCGATGCGCTGGGGGCTAGCGTAGTATTAAGCGAATTGGTGTTGTTGTTATTTCTCTAGACAGCTGACACCGCAACTACAAGACAGTTTGAGGTGGGTCTTTCCAAAACACGCTGTAAATAC
>JAVLAV010000197.1:0-391 GCA_031580735.1 Marinobacter sp. | reverse complement strand
GTCCATGTAGCGCTCGAGCTCCGCCATCCATGGCTCCGCACGGTTTTGGAAAGACCCACCTCAAACTGTCAGACTCCTTCATTACCCATTCAGTTATCCACCGTAAACGAGACAATCCGTGACAGGTGACTGAACGGCAGCCCGGTTTCCTCGTGCCACTGGTTGAACGCCGCCTGCACCTGTTTCAGCCCCTTCTGGCTGGTGGGCGCGGCATCCAGAATCTCCGCGCGGGTCAGGGCGGTGACCACATCCCGGGACAGAATGAAGCCGTCCCAGCCGACACGACGCAGGAAATACTGCGCAGAGTTACCGCCCAGACGGCAGCCGTTGCGCTTCAGGTACAGCAACAACCCGGCCTGATCGGTGCTGGGCCAGTCGGCCAGGAAGCGGC
>JAVLAV010000196.1:0-657 GCA_031580735.1 Marinobacter sp. | reverse complement strand
TACCGTAGTGGTGATCGAGCACAACCTGGATGTGATTAAAACAGCAGACTGGATTATCGACCTGGGCCCGGAAGGCGGTTCCGGTGGTGGTGAGATTATTGCCGAAGGCACGCCGGAGGATGTGGCTCAAATTGAAGCGTCACACACTGGCTACTATCTGAAACCTATACTGAAATGATTTTTTAGCCACGGAATCCACGGAAGAACACGGAAAAAAAGGACAAAAGCAAAGAGAAAGACATTTTTGCCACTAAACCCACGAAAGAACACGAAAGTAAAAGACAAGAAAGCTGCTTCTTTAATATGCAGTTGATCCTTTTTTCGTGTTCTTTCGTGGGTTTCGTGGCTAAAAAAATCTTTTAATCTCTTCCTCTTTGCTTTTGTCCTTTTTTTCCGTGTTCTTCCGTGGATTCCGTGGCCAAAACAAAAAAAAGCCGGGCACCTTTCGGGGCCCGGCTTTTTTATAGACTCTTCGGAAGATTTTAATCTTCGTCGTCGTCCATCTCTTCTGCTTCGATATCCACCGGACGGCCAACCAGCTCAACGAATGCCATTGGGGCATTGTCGCCAGCACGGTAACCGCACTTCAGAATACGAAGATATCCACCCGGACGCTCGCTGTAACGCGGGCCCAGCTCATCAAAGAGCTTGGCCACG
>JAVLAV010000195.1:0-658 GCA_031580735.1 Marinobacter sp. | reverse complement strand
GTTCAACGAGACGATGGTCAAGCAAGTAGGCGCCGATCGCTTCATACCGAAATTCCACCCGGATGACCTGGCCCGGGTGGTCGGGGAAGCGCTCTCACGGCATGAAGTACACCATGCCGTGAATGAGGGTTGAAAGCCGGTATGAAGGCAGACACCTTCGCCCGATTCTGCGCGTTTCTGGAGCAGAACAGCGGTATCTTGCTCAGCCGGGACAAGCAGTACCTGGTTGAAACGCGCCTCTCGCGCGTGGCCCGGGCGCAGGGGTATGCCTCGGTCGAGTCCCTGATCGAGACGCTTCTCAGCCGACGCGATCGGGCCTTGGCGAGAGAGGCGGTCGATGCGATGACCACCAACGAGACCCTCTGGTTTCGCGATGGTTATCCCTTCGCCGCGTTGGAAAAGAAATTTTTCCCCGAGGCGGTGGCGGCTAAGAAGTCGAACTACCGCATCTGGTCGGCTGCCTGCTCGACCGGCCAGGAAGCCTTTTCCATCAGCATGATCGCCGAGGAACAGCGGGTACCGTTCAGCTTGGATATCGTGGGTACCGATCTCTCCGAAGAGGTGATCGCCAAGGCCCGCGAGGGCGTTTTCGATGACCTTTCGTTGGGCCGTGGCCTGTCTCCGGCACGCAAGCGTCAATTTTTCGTCAAGGCCCCGG
>JAVLAV010000194.1:426-665 GCA_031580735.1 Marinobacter sp. | reverse complement strand
CTATCAGAAGCAGGGTGGATTGTGCGGCTTTCATCAGCATTTTTGTTCTCCTTTTCACTGAAGTTCTGAACAAAGGATAGTCAAGTTGTGCAATCGGTAACCGGGCATTAGTGGTTTCCGGAAAAAATTTGGGGAATATGTGCCTCAGTGTTGCCAAACAAGGAGAAAACCAGTAAAGTTTGCGACCTCGAATCGGCAGCGACCTGCTGATTTGAAACAGGTTATTGGAGAGGTGGCCG
>JAVLAV010000194.1:0-403 GCA_031580735.1 Marinobacter sp. | reverse complement strand
ATCGAGGGTTCGAATCCCTCCCTCTCCGCCATTTTTATGGCGTAACCGCTTGAAACTAAAGGGTTTTCCCGATTTATCGGGTGCGTTTTACTAGGTGGAACAACCTGGTGGAACAATGTATCTACAAAGATCCTCTCATGCGGTTTACTACAGCCGGATTCCGGTGCCACGTAAGTGGCATCGAATTGGCTTTCCCCACACTGTACGAATCTCCCTTCGAACGAAGTCCCGCCCGGAAGCTGTCAAGCTTAATGCTCGTGTCACTCACGCAGTACTAGGTCTGTTTGAGAAAGATGCGAACTTTGAATCGATTGATGCGTTTAATGCAGCTATTGACGCTGTACGCGTAGCTCCCCCAGAACTCCCTTCGGCACCAATAGCATCTACCTCTAGTCCCTCTCGA
>JAVLAV010000193.1:0-666 GCA_031580735.1 Marinobacter sp. | reverse complement strand
CTTTGACGGTTAATCTCGACTTCGAGTGCACCTAAAACTGCCTCATAATGAAGAGAGTCAAGTGACAAAAGCTCTTTCGTCAGAGATATGGTCTTTTCCGAACGGCCTCCACCCTGACTTTTCCATTGCTCGTTAAGCCAATCTATTTTTTCCGGTGTTAGCCAGTTCTTTAGCTCTGCAGTTAACTCCCATACCAATGGAAGACCTAGTTCGTATGAAGCTCCCGCTCCTAAAAATAATGCTTTCATAAATTCTCAGGCTAATGATGAACTCGCTGTGGCACTTGGCGTCTGCATTTTCGGCTGGGGTGTGTCATGCGTATCGGGGGAAATCCAGCGTCCCGTTGACCACTTGGTTATGCAAATAAGTTACCGCTTAGAGTTACACCCCGGACAAATAGATCTTTAACAAAGTCCACAGCGGCGGCACGCCCACCTTCTTGCAGGATCTCTGCACCTTTCTCTGCGTAGTTCTTAAAATTCTCGCCTTCTTCCAGAGTGGGCGGTTGATAACCCAGTAAAGTAAGCCCGGCTAGCGTCAAACGTACACCTTTAAACTGTTGGGCCAACTTCGTTGTTTGGACCGAAATGAACCCTTCCTCTCTAAGCCAGTCGATTGAGTCATAGCCAAGCATCATGTTGGACCAAATCTCTTCGTCAGTCTCAC
>JAVLAV010000192.1:0-669 GCA_031580735.1 Marinobacter sp. | reverse complement strand
ATATCGGTCATGGTGTCTCTTGGGTGGTTCGTTTCCAGTGGGTTTTAATACCGGCGTTGTTGAGCCGGCCGAGAGTCCGGGTGAAATGTTTAAGCCCGGTTTCTGGCCGGGTGCTCAGGCTAACCTCGGATATGCCGGCCGAAGTCAGTTCGATGACCAGCACCTGCAACGTCCGGGGCTGGCTCCGCCAGAGTACGTTGCCATCCGGGATGACAGTCAGTTCAGGGATCGGGTGGTCGGTGAGGAAGCTACGCCCCGGATGGGTGTTGCCGAGTTCCAGAAAGCTGACCGGCAGCAACCTGCTGGTGAGCATGAAGAACACCAGCAGGATAAACACCACGTCTATCAGTGGTGTAAGACGAATGGGGATCGGCCGGCCAGGGCGGGGCTCAACCAGTTGCATGCGCCAGCCCTTGCCTGTCATACCGGGCGGTTTCATTCGCAGTTCCAGGGTCTTCCTGAACACTATTCGTCTGGGGAGAGACGCTGGATGGAGGCTCCGATACAAACGCCTCCTCCGAGTCTGCTACGCTCAATACGGTGATCAGCGTATAGTTAACGGTTTGGTGAATACGTCGTAATCGGAACTCGATCCAGGCTGCAATCGCGGCAAAGGGGATGGCGATCACCAGGCCTGCGGCGGTCGTGGTCAGAGCTTCATAAATACCA
>JAVLAV010000191.1:0-670 GCA_031580735.1 Marinobacter sp. | reverse complement strand
CGTGCGGGAACCTGTTGCAATATCCACCCGGGTGGCGCCCTCGTTCATCCGCGTCGGCCAGCTCGAGCTCTTCAGCCGTCGTGCTCGCAAGCAGGCTCACCCGAGAGCCAGGGAAGAACTGGAAGAGCTCGTCTCGCACCTGATTGACCGGGAATACGCCGAGGATGTTGATCGAGAAGCGGGAGTTCGCGAGCAAATCATTTCGCTCGCGCTCGCGTTCCGAGACCGGCTCACCTCGCTGGTTGCCGATTGGATTCGCGTTGGCTACTGCCAGGGCAACTTCAACAGCGACAACTGCGCAGCCGGGGGCTTTACGCTCGACTACGGGCCGTTCGGGTTTTGCGAGGTTTTCGACCTGCACTATCAGCCCTGGACGGGAGGCGGACGCCACTTCTGCTTTTCCAACCAGCCCGCCGCCGCGGAACGCAACTTCCGCACGTTCTGCACGACGTTGCGTCCCCTGCTGGACAACGATCCGGAAGCCATCGAGCAGCTTGACGCGATTCAAGACGACTTTGCCCAGGTGATGGGCGAAAAGTTGGAACGAATGTGGGCCAGGAAACTGGGCCTGGCGTCGCTCGACGCCGAGTTGTTTGTCGCACTGCAAACGCTGATGACCACGACCCCGGTGGACTACACCCTCTTCTTCCGTGAGCTTTCGGCGGTTCCC
>JAVLAV010000190.1:0-675 GCA_031580735.1 Marinobacter sp. | reverse complement strand
GTCGTCATCGGAGCGGCCCAGGTTTACCGTGCAGTCGACCACCAGTTGGTGAGTGCCATTGGCAAGCTTCAATGAATCGCCAGGTGTCATTGCTTTTTCCCGACCGTCCACCACATGAGCCTGCAGACAGGAATCAAGTGACAGGGTTACATCGGCAAGCGCCTGTGCCGAAAACAGACCAATGGATAAATAAAGCGGTATAAAACGGGCTTTCAAAGACAACTCCAGCGTTATATTGCAATGTTGGCGGATGTCATTTTTACGGGGACTTCCGACAACGGGAATTTAAAAAAGCCGGGCAGCCGACCCGGCATCAAGGTTTCACTCAAAACGCAACATGAGCTCAAAGCCCCTTCGGCTTTGAGTCTTCAAGATAAAGGCAGATTATTTCAGGCGGGTGACATATTTACGGCAATATAAAGGCAGTTTTATGACAGTCTGATAAAAATAAAGAAAGCACCGTTAAAGGTGCCTTTTCTGCTTATTTAAAGCTCGGGGAAAATAATTATTTATTTAAATAACGCGTTTCCTGATCATTGAGGAGAGCTGCTCGAAACCAATCACCACAACCAGTACCACGGCGATGATGGCTAATGCCTTGTCGTACTGGAACAGGCGCATGGCGGTAGACAATTCCACACCAATGCCACCGGCGCCCACCAGGCCCAGAGTGAC
>JAVLAV010000018.1:0-38923 GCA_031580735.1 Marinobacter sp. | reverse complement strand
GGGCCACTGACCAGTGTTACCTGGGCACCTGCCCGGACAGCTGCATTGGCAAGGGCGTACCCCATTTTTCCGGAACTGTGATTGGAAATGTAACGCACCGGATCAATCGCCTCACGGGTCGGACCGGCGGTAATCACCAATCGCTTGCCCGCCAGCGGGCCGGCCTGCCTGTCGTGCTCCTGCCCGAGAACAAGCCCTGCCAGGGTTTCCGGTTCCAGCATGCGACCCGGGCCGGTATCGCCACAGGCCTGTTGCCCCTGATCCGGCCCCCAGACCGAAATTTGCGGATCGTCCGCCAGTAGCGCCATATTTCGCTGCGTGCGGTAGTTCTTCCACATGGCCTGGTTCATCGCCGGCGCGACCGCCACCGGCACTTCTGTGGCACAACACACGGTGGTCAGCAGGTCGTTGGCCATACCCTGGGCCAGTCTGGCCAGGAAATCGGCCGATGCAGGCGCGACCACAACCTGATCTGCCCACTTGGCCAGCTCTATATGACCCATGCCGGCTTCCGCTTCCGGATCCAGCAACGAGGTCCGGACCACCTCGCCGCTCAGAGCCTGGAAGGTGAGCGGAGTGACGAAAGCAGTCGCTCCTTCGGTCATCACTACCCGAACCTCACAACCGGCCTTTTTCAACAGCCGGACCAGCTCAGCACTCTTGTAGGCGGCAATGCCACCGGTAATTCCCAGCAATATACGTTGGGCAGCCATGGTGGGCTCCGTAATTCCCTGACATTAAAGGGCCATAGGTTAGCATGACCTGCGCTGACGGACAGTCCGACGATTTTCCAAATGTTACCTTTTGCAGTAACCTTTGCAATCAGCTACCCGGATGCAGGACGCATCTATCCCGAACAGCCGCAAGGAAGCCCCACCATGAACGACACCGACTGGCCCACAGACGAGCGCCCCCGCGAACGATTGCTGGCTCACGGCGCACAATCCCTGTCTGATGCGGAACTTCTGGCTATTTTTCTGCGCACCGGCACGCCCGGGATGCCGGTTATGGCCCTGGCCCGGCATCTGGTAGACGAATTTTCCGGCCTGCGCGGACTGATGACGGCCTCCCGGCGACAATTCTGCGGCGTAAAAGGCCTGGGCACCGCGAAGTACGCCCAGGTGCAGGCAGCCATGGAAATGGCAAGGCGAGTCATGGACGAACCGCTACGCCAGGGTGACCCTCTGCGCTCTCCTGCCGACACCCGGCGGTTTCTTGCCAGCCGGCTTGGCACTTACCCCCATGAGGTGTTCGCCGGCCTGTTTCTGGACAACCGTCATCGGGTGATCCGGTATCGGGAACTTTTTCGTGGGACCATTGATGGTGCCGCCGTCTACCCCCGGGAGGTTGTTCGTCAGGCGCTGGAAGAAAACGCCGCCGCGGTTATCTTTGCCCACAACCACCCTTCCGGGGTTGCAGAGCCCAGCCAGGCAGACATCTCCCTCACGCGACGGCTGAAAGAGGCGCTTGGCCTGGTGGACATCAGGGTTCTTGACCATATGGTGATTGGCCACGGTGAGGTAATATCTCTGGCCGAAAGAGGGTTAATGTAGCCAATCAGGGCAAAACGCAGGAATACTGGCCAAATTCCCAACAATTTTTTGCGTTGAGGAGCTGGTTCTGGTATAAAAGCGTCCCTTTCTGGCGGCGTCTGGCGAGCAGCGTTCAGTTTAGAGGCGCGAATGGGGGCTTAACCGCTCCTTAGCAACCAGAGACGCATTAAAAACGAATTCGTATTATTGAGACCATTGCTCAGGTCGGAGGCAAGTATGTCCAGAGTTTGTCAGGTTACCGGTAAGCGTCCGGTCACCGGTAACAACGTATCCCACGCGATGAATCACACTCGTCGTCGCTTTCTGCCGAATCTGCAGAACCACCGCTTCTGGGTTGAATCCGAGAAGCGTTTCGTGAAGCTGCGCGTATCCACCAAGGGCATGCGCATCATCGACAAAAAAGGCATTGACGCTGTGCTGGCCGATCTTCGTGCCCGCGGCGAGAAATTTTAAGGAGCCGCATCATGCGCGAGAAAATCAAGCTGGTATCTTCAGCAGGCACGGGTCACTTCTATACGACCCACAAGAACAAGCGTAACACCCCGGAAAAGATCGCTATCAAAAAGTTCGATCCGGTGGTTCGCAAGCACGTTGAGTACAAGGAATCCAAGATCAAGTAATTGATCCTGTCTCCGAGAAAACCCGGCCTTTGCGCCGGGTTTTTTTATGCCTGCCAGAAACTCAGCCCGAACTCAGAAGGTCTCCAGATACCCCTTGGGCAGGGCCACATCCATAGCGATGGGCAGGTGATCCGACATTGGATAGCTCACCACTTCCGCACGGCGGATTTCCAGGGACGGGCTGACCAAGATGTGGTCCAGCGCTTTCTCGGGCCGCCAGCTGGGAAAACTGTGGGCTGTGTCAGGCAAGGGAACCAGGTCGGTTTCCTTCAGCGGGGTCTGAGTCAGCAGTTGTTCGGCATGAGCGTTCATGTCTCCCATCATCACCACGTGGCGATAACCGGCAATCTGTTCACGAATGTAGGCCAACTGCCGATTCTGCGCCTTCTTGCTCAGGGACAGGTGCATCAACACCAGCACCAGAGGATCTTCCTCCAGGCCATAACGGGCAATAATGGCTCCCCGCCCGGGAATCAGACCCGGCAGCTTGTGTTCGGTAACATCCAGGGGCCGGAAACGGCTGAGAAGGCCGTTACTGTGCTGGGCCATGTGGCCCAGATTACGGTTCAGTTGCTGGTACCAGTAAGGGATACCGGCGGCCTCCGCCAGATACTGGACCTGGTTGATATAGCCACTGCGCAGACTGCCGCCGTCGCATTCCTGGAGAGCGACAACATCATATTGACTGAGTACCGAGGCAATGCGATCCAGATTCTGAAACCGACGACGATGGGGCAGCACGTGCTGCCAGCTTCGCGTCAGATAATGGTGGTATGAAGAGGTGTTGATGCCAACCTGGATATTGAAGGTCAGCAAACGAATGTGCCGGTGCGGCTCGAACTCCGGCACATGTTCGCTCCCCGAGCAGGTGCTGCCGGGGCGTTCACGGGTTTTCAGGATACCGTCAAGCTGACTACGGAATCGCCTGTACATGCTCTGGCCTCCTGAACCAGGCCGGGAACCGAGTCCCGGCCTTTTACCTGCTTACTCGGCGGCAGCCTGCTCCTTCTCTGCCAGATGCTCGACTACCTTGAGAACATTTTCATGGCCACCCGCCATGGAGGCACTGGTTACGTACTTGCCATTAACCAGCATAGTCGGAGTGCCGGTAATGCGGGCACCGCGGATTTTGGATTGTGCCTGCTGAACCCGCGCTCGTACGCCAAAGCTGTTGTAAGTGCTTACAAACTCTTCGGGATCCACCCCATAATCCGCCACAAAATCGGCCAATGACTCGGCATCATTCAGAGGGCGCCGCTCACCTGCCAGCGCTTCGAACAGGGCATCGTGCACTTTATCGAGCTCTCCCATGGCCTCCAGGGCATAGAAGGCATAAGCATGGGGCTCCCAGCTGCGACCCAGAGCAGCCGGCAGCCTTACGTAATTTACGTAGTCTGGCGCTTCTTCTTCCCAGGATTCAGCCAGAGGCTTGAAGTTGTAACAATGGGGGCAGCCATACCAGAACACCTCTGCAACCTCGACACCGCTTTCCGAAGCAGTGCGTACCGGGTTGTCCAGAGCACGATAATGAGTGCCCTCCTCCCAAGACTGTGCATTTACAACTGCGGATGAAAACAATGAAACCGCGAGAATCGCAGCCGCACCAAGGGTTCTGATCATCGGAAATCTCCAGGCCATCAATGAATATAAAGAAATAATTATCGCCCAGCCTACAGGAAAAGTTCCATACCGGGGCAGCAGGAAAACCTTACAGAACGGTAAACAGCAAAAACCCCGCACCAGGCGGGGTTTTTGCTCAACCGGGAACCGCTTGTTTTCAGTTCAGACCGGAGATATAGCTGGCCACCGCCTCAATCTCGGCGTCAGTCAACTCGGTAGCCACGTCAACCATAATAGTCGCGTTGCTGGTGCCGGCACGCTCACCCGCACGATAGGACTTCAACTGATTGGCCAGGTATTCGGCACTCTGACCACCGATGGCCGGATAGCCACCGGGCTCGTTGCCGTCACCCTTCGGGTTATGACAGCCGGCGCAAGCCGGAACACCAGAGGCCATGTTGCCGCCACGGTACAGAGCCTCACCCTGATCTACCAGATCCGGGTCAGCCTGACTTACAACCATTTCCTGGCTGTCAAAATAGGCAGCCAGATCTTGCAGATCCTGATCAGACATTGCATCCAGCAGGCCGGTCATTTCCGGGATCGCACGATCTCCGGATTTGATCGCTACCAGCTGGTCATACAAGTACCGCTCACCAATACCGGTGAGCTTCGGATAGCTCGCCATAATCGGCTTACCACCGCCCTGACCGTGGCAACTAGTGCACACCGCCGCGTTCTGTTCACCTGCATCCGGATCTCCAGCCCCGTGAGCCACCGCTGAAAGGCTTACTCCGAGAACAACTCCTGCGATCAGTCTTTTCATGCTCGCTCCGCTTCTCTCATCTTTGAAACTAGACAGTATTCTTGATTATCCTGCCGGCCGGCACTGATTTTTGTCAGGCTTGAACCGGGGCTGACAGCGGCAGCGCACAGCGCTCCACCGGAAATTGGTGTAGCATTATACATTAATCGCCGATAACTGAAATCCAAAGGAACGCCAACCGTCGTGGACTCTGATCTGACTCAAAAAAGCCTTTCATTCAACAGCGCCCGATTTCTGACCAGCGCATCACGACTGGATGAATGTCCGCCGGATGCCGGCGCCGAAGTTGCCTTCGCCGGACGCTCCAATGCCGGCAAGTCCAGCGCTCTCAATGCCATCACTGCCAACGGCAAACTGGCTCGCACCAGTAAAACACCCGGGCGTACCCGGCTGATCAACTTTTTCAGCCTGAACAAGCCAGACATGCATCTGGTGGATCTGCCCGGCTATGGCTATGCCAAAGTCTCCCGGGACATGAAAGATGACTGGCAGCAACACCTGGGCCATTACCTGAACGAACGCCGCTGTTTGCGGGGCCTGGTTCTGGTGATGGACATTCGCCATCCTCTCACCGATTTCGACCAGATGATGGTGGAATGGTGTGAACACAACCAACTACCGCTGATGATACTGGCCACAAAAGCCGACAAACTTAAGTTCGGGCAGGCCAAAAACAGCATAATCGGTATCAGCAACAAGCTGAAAGATTACCAGTGCGTGGAACACCTTATCATGTTTTCCGCCACATCAAAGCGCGGCGTAGACGAGTGCCGCGAAGCACTGACCAACTGGCTGGAAGCTCCGGAAATCGATCCAGCGCTCTGAGCCAGGACAGCACGGGAGCAGACCATGGAAAGCAGTGCAGCCACACCCGCCGAAAGCACAGAACAGATTGAAACTTGCCAGCGGGTGTTCGAGGTTCAGCAACAGGCGTTTCGCCATAACCCCATGCCTGCCCTGGCAGAGCGCAAAGAAAACCTTGAGCGCCTGAAACAGGCGCTTCTGGCCAACCAGGAGCGTCTGGTTAATTCGATAGACCAGGACTTCAGCAGCCGCTCGAAAGACGAATCCCTGATTGCTGAAATCATGCCCGCCGTACAGGGCATCAATCATGCTCTCAAACACATAGCCGGCTGGATGAAGGCGTCCAGGCGGCCGGTGTCGATGCTGTTTCAGCCAGCCAGCAACCAGGTGCAATATCAGCCCAAGGGCGTGGTTGGCATTATTGTGCCCTGGAACTACCCGCTGTACCTGGCCGTCGGCCCACTGATCTCCGCTCTGGCCGCGGGTAATCGCTGCATGATCAAAATGTCGGAATTCACCCCGCACACCTCGGCGCTGTTCAAGGAAATCATCGAGGACAACTTTGCCGAGGACCTGGTGGCGGTGATCAATGGCGAGGCGGATGTGGCCGCCGACTTCTCCTCACGTCCCTTTGACCACCTGCTGTTCACCGGCTCCACCAGTGTCGGCAAACTAGTCATGCGGGCGGCAGCGGAAAACCTGACCCCGGTAACCCTGGAACTGGGTGGGAAGTCACCGGCACTGATCTCGCCCGATATGCCGCTAACCGATGCGGCAACAAGAATCGCCTTCGGCAAGGCCCTGAATGCCGGCCAGACCTGCGTGGCACCGGATTACGTGCTCTGCCCCACCGAACAGATACCGGATTTTGTCACCGCCTTCCGCAAGGCCTTTACCCGAATGTACCCGACACTCCGGGACAACACCGACTACACCGCCATCATCAATGGCCGGCAATATCAGCGGCTGCAAAGCTACCTGGACGATGCCCGCACCCAGGGCGCGGAACTGGTAACCATCAACCCGGCCGATGAAAGCCTGAGCGAAGGCACCCGCAAACTCCCCATGACTCTGGCACTGAACACCACACCGGACATGAAGGTGATGCAGGATGAAATTTTCGGCCCCATCCTGCCCGTGGTCGGCTATCAGTCACTTGACGAGGCCATCAATTACATCAACGACCGGCCACGCCCACTGGCGCTGTACTTTTTCGGCTACGAAAAGCCCCAGCAGGACCATGTGCTGGAAAACACCCTCTCCGGCGGGGTGTGCATCAACGACACACTGATGCATGTGGCGCAGGATGATCTGCCTTTCGGCGGTATCGGCGATTCCGGGATGGGGCATTATCACGGCAAGGAAGGGTTTCTGACGTTTTCACACCAGCGGGGCATTTTTGCCCGCCGGAAATTCAACAGTGGCCGGTTTGTGCACCCGCCCCACGGTACCTTGGTACACCGGTTAGTCTACAAGCTGTTTATTCGCTAGCCTGGCCGGCTTCAGCACCCGGGCCATTGCTGGTATCCTGAACGGCTTCGAAGACAGGAGCTACGCATGACCAAAGTTATCTACCCGGGCACGTTTGACCCGATCACCAACGGTCACACCGATCTGATCGAACGGGCAAGCCGGATGTTTGGTGAGATCGTCGTCGGGGTTGCGTACAACCCGAAAAAAAACCCGCTGCTGAACCTGGATGAGCGCTGTGATCTGGTCCGCAAAGCCACTGCCCACATCCCCAATGTAAGCGTGACCGGCTTCAGCAACCTGTTATCCCACTTCGTGCTGGAACAGAACGCCACCATCATTTTGCGTGGCCTGCGTGCGGTGTCTGATTTTGAATACGAATTCCAGCTTGCCGACATGAATCGACGGCTGGCGCCGGGCATGGAAAGTGTTTTCCTCACGCCCGCCAACCATCTGTCGTATATTTCATCGACACTGATCCGGGAAATTGCGTCTCTGGGCGGGGATGTCAGCGAATTTGTTGATCCGGCCGTGACAGAGGCCCTGAAACGCAAATTTCAGGGCTCCTGAGCCACACTGTTCAGACCTACAACAGGGGTGGCAAGGGAAGTGCCACGCCGTTGATATCCAGAACCATTTCCTGCATCTGGCCGCGCATCACCAGGCGATCACCTTCCTGAACCAGCACCCCCTCTTTGATCAGTGGCGCTACCTGCATGCGCAGCTCCGGGTAATTCTCGGCCAGTGCGACCGGCAGACTGAAGTTGAGCGAGCCGGTCAGACGCTGCATGATCATCAGCATCTCACTGCGCTCACTGTCTGAAAGACGGGGATGGGACAACTCCAGGTCACCCTTGATCTCACCTTCGGGCGTATTCAGACTCAGCTCCCGAATGCCAGCAGAAAAACCTGCGGCAACAAGGTTCTGAGCCGAATCAGTGATCCGCTGCATCAATTGCATTTGCTGTTCAAAAGCGGCCCGGGAATCGAGTTCATCCTGCATGGCCAGCGCCTGCATTTCCGTCATGGCAGAACTGAAATCATTCCAGCCTGCCACATCCAGACCATCCAGGAACATGCTCAAACGGTGAGGCCCATAAGAGGCGCCTTCCAACGTTACCGACTCAAGATCCAGAGTCACATCGGAATTCAGATCACGGCCTTCGTTATCGGCCTCACTGGAACTGGTCAGAGTAATACCATCGAAAACCACGGGCGGGGTTTGCGGACTCTGCACAGACAGGTTGTCGAGAGTCATGGTGCCCGAGCCGGTCCAGACATCGCCGCTCAACCAGGCCATTTCCTGCTCCAGCTCGATCCCACGGACGATCACATCGGCATCCGGGCCAGTCAGCGCCATTTCCGGCCAGACCATCAACAGATCCACCTGCTCGCCCATGCTGCCAACATCAATTCGGGCCAGCCCGCCGCTGCTGCGGAAGGTCTCACCGGTGTCCGGGTGGGAAATTTCCATCACCGGCGCATCCAGTTCGATGGTTGCAGAGCCCCAGACCCGGCTTTCCAATGTCAGGCGGGGACTGTCTTCCGGAAACCAGTCGGCGCCTACTGGTTGCCAGCCCTGACGGGGCCGGAACTCCATCAGGCTGCCGGTTATACCGTGGGTAATCGTCGCCAGGAATTCCACCTGACGGCTTTCGCCCGTGGCGGGATCCATAATCGTGAAGGTACCGGAAGTCTCTGCGCCCAACACGCCACGATCGTAGCTATCGGTTTTCAGTCGCACAAACGGTTGTGCCCGGTTCACCTCTTGCGTGGCCTGAAGCCACTGCTGCTCGGTCACATAGCCAACACCCCAGGGCGCGGCACCAGCCCCGATAACGACGGCCGCACCGGCGATCATCCATTTATTCAGTTTCAAGGTTCCATTCCCTTACAGTTGTCGTGACTCCGACCCGCGGCTTTTTCTGTCAGCCGGGATTGCCGGTCAGCTGTTCAAGCAGCATCAGCTGTGATGCAATGTGCTCTTCGCCTTCCTGCGGGTGATTCTGCAGGTAGCTGCCGTCAGGCTGCAATACCCAGGACTGGCAGTTATCCGCCAGGTAAGCATCCAGATCTTCCCGGAGCCGCGCAATCAATGCCGGGTCTTCAACCGGGAAGGCGGTTTCTATTCGTTTCAACAGATTCCGCTCCATGCCATCGGCACTGGAACAGTAGACTTGCGGGTCACCCTGGTTGCCGAAATAGTACACCCTGGTGTGCTCCAGGAAACGGCCGATGATAGAACGCACATGAATATTCTCTGACAACCCGGGCACCCCCGGGCGCAGGCAGCAAATACCACGAATAATCAGATCAATTTTCACTCCGGCCTGGGAAGCACGGTAAAGTGCCTTGATCATTTCCGACTCGGTCAGCGCATTGAACTTGATGATGATATGGCCTTTCTCGCCGTACCCGGCTTCCCGCTCAATCAGGTTGATCAGTTGTTGATGCAACGTGAAGGGTGCGTGGAAAAGCTTTTTGATTTTCAGCGCCTTGCCCATTCCGGTCAGCTGCTGGAACAGCTTGTTAACATCATCGCCGATGGATTCATCGCAGGTCATGAAGCTGTAATCGGTGTACAGCTTGGCATTACCCGCGTGGTAGTTACCGGTGCCCAGGTGCACATAGCGACGCAGGCGCCCTTCTTCCCGGCGCACAATCAGGATCATCTTGGCGTGGGTTTTGTAGCCCACCACGCCATAAACCACAATCACACCGGCCTCCTGCAGGCGGCTGGCCAGTTCCAGGTTTTCCGCCTCGCTGAACCTGGCCCGCAACTCGATAACAGCGGTCACTTCCTTGCCCCGGCGAGCGGCATCGGCCAGCGCCTCAACAATTTCCGAATCGGCCCCGGTGCGGTAAAGGGTCTGGCGAATAGCCAGCACCTGTGGATCCTTGGCAGCCTGGCGCAACAGATCCACCACCGGACTGAAATTCTGGTACGGATGCAACAACAGCAATGGTCGCTTGCGAATGGAATCAAACATGGATTCCTTGCTGCGGATCTGGCGCGGAATCGACGGTGAGAAGCCGGAATAGGTCAGATCCGGCCGGTTAACCAGATCCCCGACTGCCATCAGGCGGGTCAGGTTCACCGGGCCATGTACTTTATACAGCTCCCGTTCGGTGAGACCGAATTCCCGAAGCAGAAAGTGCATCAGTTCGTCCGGACAGTTATCAGCCACCTCCAGACGCACGGCGTCGCCAAAACGCCGGCTCAGCAATTCGCCGCGCAAAGCTGACGCCAGGTCTTCCAGATCGTCTTCCAGTTCCAGGTCAGCATTACGGGTGAGGCGGAACTGGTAGCACCCCTTCACTTCCATTCCCGGGAACAGCTCGGCAGCATGGGCGTGGATCATCGATGACAGGAAAACAAGATTCTCGCCACCCTCGCAGATCTCATCCGGCAAACGCACCAGGCGCGGCAGGGAGCGGGGCGCTGGCACGATCGCCATGCCGGTTTCCCGCCCGAAGGCATCCTTGCCATCGAGTTCAACAATAAAGTTCAGGCTCTTGTTAACCAGGCGCGGGAACGGATGTGACGGGTCCAGACCAATCGGGCTGACCACCGGCAGGATTTCATCTTCGAAATAGGACCGCACCCACTCAGCCTGAGCTTCGGTCCAGTCCCGACGCCGCACGAAGTGAATATTCTCCTGCTCCAGCTCCGGGATCAGTATGTTATTGATGATGTCGTATTGTTCACCGATATAGTCATGAGCAATCCGGCTAATCTCGGCCAGCACCTGATCCGGCTGTATGCCATCTACGCCGACTTTTTCCCGCCCATACTTCAACTGTTCGCGCAGACCAGCCACCCGAATTTCGAAAAACTCGTCCATGTTGCTGCTGAAAATGCAGCAAAAGATCAACCGATTGATCAGCGGATGGGTCTTGTCCAGAGCCTGCTTCAATACCCGATAATTGAACTGAAGCTGGCTCAGCTCACGGTTGAAGTAGTTTTCGGTGGCATCAATGTTGACCTCCTCACCCACCGGCGGGAACTCCACCGGGGCAGGAACACTTTGATCGCCGGTCACCGTGCTTTTCGCGTTGTTGCTTGTCATTGCCATCCTTTACTCGTTATTGATGCGGGCGCACCGCCAATCATGCCTGTTGTCGTCGCTTCATCAGCCTCGCAGCACGCACGGCAAAGTAGGTCAGAATGCCATCGGCGCCAGCCCGGCGCATGGCCATCAGGCTTTCCATCATCACCGCATCGGCATCAAGCCAGCCGTTTTCGGCCGCCGCCATATGCATGGCGTATTCACCACTCACCTGATAAACAAAGGTAGGCACCTGAAGCTCTTTCTTCACCCGGTAGACGATATCCAGATAGGGCATGCCAGGCTTTATCATCACCATGTCGGCACCTTCGGCCAGATCCATGGCAACCTCGTGGATAGCTTCGTCGCTGTTAGCCGGGTCCATCTGATACGTGGATTTGTCCGCCTTGCCCAGATTGGCCGCAGAACCCACCGCATCCCGGAACGGTCCGTAATAGCTGGAGGCATATTTGGCGGCATAAGCCAGAATGCGGGTATTCACATGGCCTGCCCCTTCCAGGGCCTCACGAATAGCCGCCACACGGCCATCCATCATGTCGGAAGGTGCCACCACATCGGCACCTGCCTCGGCATGGGAGACCGCCTGCCTGACCAGCGCTTCTACCGTTACATCGTTCAGAACATAACCCTGATCATCAATGATGCCGTCCTGACCATGAGTGGTGAACGGATCCAGCGCTACATCGGTAATCACACCCAGCTCCGGGTAAGCGGCTTTTAACGCCCGCACCGCCCGCTGGGCCAGACCATCCGGATCCCAGGCACCGGAACCCGCCAGATCTTTCTTTTCCGCAGGCACAACCGGAAACAGGGCGAGCGCCGGGATACCCAACTGCACCAGTTCCGCGGCCTGCTCGACCAGAAGATCAACACTCAGACGCTCAACCCCCGGCATGGAAGGCACAGACTCGCGCTGTTGCTCACCCTCCAGTACAAACACCGGATAAATCAGGTTATCCGCTGACAACTGGTTCTCACGAGTCAGACGACGGGAGAAATCACTGGCCCGATTACGGCGCAGTCGAGTAGCGGGATAGGCACGATTGGAGAGCGGCAGGCTCGGCTTGGTCACGAATTACCTCCTGAACATGAATAGCCTTGGAAATTGACATCATACACGCCGAGAGCGATCCGGACCGAGTCTGCCGTTGACCGATGACAATAGAATGACAAAAACCGGATACCTCCCGAAGGTGGCGCCCGGCTTTTCTGATAGTGGAACGCTGTCAGATAGAGCGGTTATTGAACCCCGCATCCACCGGACGCGGTGCGCCGGGGCGGAAGCCGGTGTCCAGCTCCTCAATTTTACCGCCGCTCTGAAGGAAAGCCTCTATATCTGCCTGCAACTGGGCTCTCACCCGCGCACGACCTGCAATAGAGTGGTTGTCATCAATGTCCAGACCCCAGTTTTCGGACCGTTCCAGACTGCTGTCGTCGAATTCGCCCATGGCACCCTCCTGTCAACGAAGCCCTCAATGGCCTCTTTATAATCCGGTTTTCGTGACCGCGCTATTTCCCGACAATGATTATTTTGTAACGTTTTGTAACCGACTATAACTTGTTGATTTCAGGCCTCATGACAAAGCCCTGGAGATACAAAACCATTGACACCAACCCCGAATACGAATTCACTGAAGACATCAAGGAACGCCTGAAAACACCTCGTGACCACATAATGAAAACAACAATCACGCAACCAGGAGCCAATCATGTCTGACCGCCAAGGCACCAACCAGCAAGCCGGCGCAGAACAGCCCCCGGAAACCGACTACCTGGCCACCACCCACGAAGTCATCAACCAGCCTGTGCCGCTGGAAAACTACAACCTTTTCGAACAGGACACCGCTTTACAGGAAGCGGTATTGCGGGAAGGAGCCGGACATACCCGGGAAAGCCTGAGCCATTTCGGCGCCTGGGCCGGCAAGGCAGAAACCATCGAACTGGGCCACCAGGCCAACGCCAATAAACCCACCTTCCGCACCCATGACCGATACGGCCACAGGATTGACGAAGTCAGCTTCCACCCGGCCTATCACGAACTGATGCGCGTCGCTCTGGAAAACGGCCTGCACAGCTCGCCCTGGGCCAACCCCGGCAAAGGCGCCCACGTTGCCCGTGCCGCCAGGTACTACCTGCATTGCCAGGTTGAGGCCTCCCACGGCTGCCCCATCACCATGACCTTCGCCGCCCTGCCGTCCCTGCGCAACCAGCCGGACCTGGCAGAAAAGTGGCAAGGCAAAATCCTGGCCGATGAATACGATGGGCGTAACGTTCCCGACAGCGAAAAGCGCTCGGTAACCATCGGCATGGCCATGACCGAAAAACAGGGCGGCAGCGACGTCCGCGCCAACACCACCCGCGCCTACCCGATTGGCCGGCAGGGCCCGGGACAGGCCTACGAACTGATCGGCCACAAATGGTTCGTCTCCGCCCCCATGTGCGATGCTTTCCTCGTGCTGGCCCAGACCAATGCCGGCCTGTCCTGCTTCCTGATGCCCCGATGGCGCCCGGACGGCAGCAAAAACCCCTGGCAGATCCAGCAGCTGAAAAACAAAATGGGCAACGTCGCCAACGCCTCCAGCGAAGTCGAACTGCGCGGCGCCCTGGCCTGGATGGTGGGTGAAGAAGGGCGTGGCGTGCGCACCATCATCGAAATGGTGGCCATGACCCGATTCGACTGCATGATCGGAAGCTCCGCCGGCATGCGCCAGGCCTTCGTCCAGGCCAGCCACCATTGCCACCAACGCAGCGCCTTCGGCGCCAAACTCAGCGACCAGCCCCTGATGCAGAACGTACTGGCCGACCTCGCCATCGAAAGCGAAGCCGCCATGACCTACACCCTGCGAGTCGCCCGCGCCCTGGACAACCAGGACAACGAACACGAAAAACTGCTCGCCCGCCTGGCCACTCCCGTTGGCAAATACTGGATCTGCAAACGCACCGCCAACCACGCCTACGAAGCCATGGAATGCATCGGCGGCAGCGGCGTCATGGAAGACTGCATCATGCCCCGGCTATTCCGCGAATCCCCGGTCAACGCCATCTGGGAAGGCAGCGGCAACGTCCAGTGCCTGGACACCCTCCGCGCCATCGAAAAACAACCCGAAACCCTCGACGCCTTCTTCAAAGAAGCCGCCGAAGCCCGCGGCACCGACCGCCGCTTCGACCAGTTCCTGGCGCAGCTGCAAGAAGACTTCACCGACCTCAGCGACGTCCAGTACCGCGCCCGCAACCTCGTCGACCGTCTGGCCCTGGCCCTGCAAGCCTCCCTGCTGCTACGCCACAGCGACCCGAACGTCGCCGACGCCTTCTGCGCCTCCCGCCTGCAAAACCACGGCGGCATGAACTACGGCAACCTGCCCGCCGGCACCAACGCGGCGGCCATTATCAAACGGGCAACGCCTGTAGTAGGCTGACGCTCAAAACAACCAGTTCATATAGAGCTGGTTACGAGCGATCAACTGAGAGATCAGAGAGCGCACGTGGGGCCGCCTTCCAAAAATTTGCGGAGCCATGGATGGCGGAGCATAAGCGCCACAGGGGTTCGACTGAGCGTTTATAAAGCGAAGCTTTATGCGACAGGAGAACGACTGCAATCTGCGATTGCAGGCCGGACCCCGAAGGGGTGCCGCAGGAGCGCTTTTTGGAAGGCGGCCCCACGTGAGCTCCGACACCAAAGCTGGAAACCACGATGTCAGAAGCACTAAGAAAACTGCTAGCCCAAAACACCCCGGAGCAGCCCACCATCACCCCGAACGTAGGCCTGCTAACCCTGCACTTCCAGCTGTACGCCTGCGACGACCTAAAAGCCAAACGCAAAGTCTTCACCGCCCTCAAAGCCGTCTGGGGCAAAGAACCCGACCTGGCCGTCGCCGAAACCGCCGACCACGAAGCCCTCGACTGCGCCACCTGGACCATCGCCGCCCTCGGCGCCTCCCCGCAGCAAATCACCCAGCGCCTCGACCAGATCGAAAAAGACATCCAGACTCGCATCGACGCCGCCATCCTCGACGTCCACCGCGAAATACTCTGAGCCATCGGCCCCTCGGCGCCTGTATCCCGGGGGGCATAGCGTCATGCCTGCTCAACCCTTATACTACGCCCCCTCGGAGAAACGACGCTCCGCAGGCCGCTAGTGTCCCGGGCAACGCCCGGCCCCGTCCGCAGGGTTCCCGGAACCAACCCATCGGACAACCACTGAACGTGTGTGGTGCTATGACCGGAAAGAAAAAATCCGCTCAGGCCTCCATCGAGGCAATGTATCGCGTCTTCACGGTGCCTGAAGCACCGGACTCGACCCTGAGCCGCATTGACCAGAACATCTCTCGTAACCTCACCGGCTTCCTGCAGGAACATATCGTTGCCGTAGAGCGGGATTTGTCTGACATCGAGAAAAACTTTTCCGACTCCACCATTCCGGAAAAGCCCGTGTTTGTCTCCGAACAGACCCAGTTCCTGCTCGATAAACTCGTTGCCAACTCCGTACACACGGCATCACCGGCATTCATCGGCCACATGACCTCAGCATTGCCCTACTTCATGCTGCCGCTGTCGAAAATCATGATTGCCCTGAACCAGAACCTGGTCAAAATTGAAACCTCCAAGGCCTTCACGCCCCTGGAGCGGCAGGTTCTGGGCATGATCCACCGCCTGGTCTATCAACAGGACGGCGCCTTCTACCGCAAGTGGATGCACGACCCCAGCCATGCCCTGGGCGCCATCTGCTCCGGTGGCACCGTGGCCAACCTCACCGCCCTCTGGGTCGCCCGCAACCGCGCCTTCCCCCCCGAAGGCAGCTTCCGCGGTCTGCATCAGGAAGGGCTGTTCCGGGCTTTGAAATACTACGGCTGCGAAGGCGCCGCCATACTGGTTTCCGATCGTGGCCACTATTCCCTGCGCAAGGCTGCAGACGTACTGGGCCTCGGCCGTGACGCCCTGGTTCCGATAGAAACCGACGACGAGAACCGGATACAGATCGACGCCCTGCGCGACAAATGCCTGGAACTGCAGAAACAGAAAATCAAAGTCATGGCCATTTGCGGCGTAGCCGGCACCACCGAAACCGGCAACGTCGACCCCCTCGATGCCATGTCTGACATCGCCCGGGAATTCGGCGCCCACTTCCACGTGGACGCCGCCTGGGGCGGCCCGACCCTGTTCTCCAGAAAGCACCAGCACCTGCTCAGAGGCATTGAACAGGCCGACTCCGTCACCTTTGATGCCCACAAACAGCTCTACGTCCCCATGGGTGTCGGCCTGGTGGTATTCAAAACCCCCGGCCTGGCCAGCGCCGTAGAACACCATGCCCAGTACATCATCCGCAAGGGTTCCAAGGACTTGGGCAGCACCACCCTGGAAGGCTCACGGCCCGGCATGTCCATGCTGATTCACTCCGGCCTGAAAATCATCGGCCGCGAAGGCTACGAAATCCTGATCGACGAAGGCATCGAAAAAGCCAGAACCTTCGCCGACATGATCAACGAAGACCGGGACTTCGAACTGATCACCAAACCGGAACTGAACATCCTCACCTACCGCTACTGCCCGGCCTTAGTGCAACAGGCCCTGGCCGTCGCCGACAAGCGCCAGGCTGAACGACTCAACACCAGCCTGAACCGGATATCCAAGTACCTCCAGAAAACCCAGCGTGAACGGGGCAAAGCCTTCGTCTCACGAACCCGGCTGGAACCGGCTCGTTACCACCACTTCCCGTGCATCGTCTTCCGAGTGGTACTGGCCAACCCACTGACCACGCCGGATATCCTGACCGACATACTGGACGAGCAGAAAGAACTGGCACAGGAAAGCGGCATCGCCGAGGAAATGGAGATTGTTAAGGGGTTGGCGGGGACAATTCTTGAAGAAAAGGAAGCTTCGGAAGGGTAATAGCGTTAACGCCAAAAGTTAACCGTCGGGGAGCGGGGATACCTTTCCAAAAATTTGCGGAGCCAGGGATGGCGGAGCAGAAGCGCCACAAGGATGTGCCGAAGGAGCGGTTTTTGGAAAGGTATCCCCGCTCCTCGACCGGCACAAACTCTGCAGTCTTCAGATCTGATCAGACCTCAATAAAGCGCTTCCTCATCATCCAGCACCTCGTGCAGGATCTCCAGAAACATCTTGTCAGCCTCACTCCAGTTCTCCGGAATCCGGATCGTGGTATTGGCACTGATCTCACGGGCGACCAGCTCATCGGCATTGGGCTCGCCCCGGTACTTACGGGCAATCTCCATAGACTTTACCGCAATGGTCGGCTCACTCATCACCTTCTTGATGAATACCCGCAACTCTTCAATCATCTTGGCCTGGCGACTTTCGTTGGATGTACCCATTCCCTACTCCTGAAATTGCATGTCCGCAGGGCCAACAGGCCCTGCGTTGTTTTCTATAGTATGGCCAAACCGGAAAACACTAACCAGCCCCACGGCTCAGGCAACAAACAATCCCCGGAGGGTAAAGAACAACACCGCCGCCATCAGGCCAGACGCAGGCACAGTAATAATCCATGCCGCCGCAATTTTCACCAGGTGGGAACGCTTGACCATTTCTTCCCGGTAAATCTTCTTCAGACGCTTACGCTCGGATTTCGCCAGCGGCACTTCCTGCTTATCCTGCTTGGCCTGCTGCAACAGCTTTTCCATCTCCTCAACTGAAGCATTCCGAAAGTCCTCGAGGAAGGGACGAAGACGCTCCTGCTCAGCCGGTTCGTGATGCTCAATAATCTTGTGCAACTGGGAAGCATAGTTTCTCTTGAGGTACTCCCGCAGAAAACCAACACCGAATACACCACCGATAGCGATATGGGTCGAGCTGACCGGCAGCCCCAGCTGCGAAGCCAGAATCACCGTCAGCGCTGCCGACAGAGCGATACAGAAGGCGCGGGTCTTGTCCAGCTCGGTAATCTCCGTGCCTACGGTCTTGATCAGCCTGGGGCCGAACAGCATCAGACCCACAGCCAAGCCCAGAGCACCGACCATCATGATCCAGAGCGGAATACTGGCAGACGTCACCACGCCACCACCGGCCTGAATGGCATCGTTGATCGCCGCCAGCGGGCCGATGGCGTTCGCCACATCGTTGGCGCCGTGAGCAAAACTGAGCAAAGCGGCGGCAAAAATCAGCGGCCAGGTAAACAACTCGCTGACCCCCCTGGGGTTGTTCTCCATGGTCGCGGCCCGACGACCAACCAATGTCCGCATGACGAAAAACACGACTGCCGCTGCAATCAAACCAATCAGTGAGGCCTGGAGGAAATCCACCTGCACAATTTTCTTGACGCCCTTGATCATCAAGTAGGTTCCAAAAGCCCAGGCCATCAACGCCACCAGCAACGGCACAAAACGACGGGCGGAATCGATCAGGTTTGGACGATACAACACCGTCTTTTTAACGAGGTACAAAAACAGGGCCGCAAGCAACCCGCCCAGAGCCGGCGAAATTACCCAACTGGCGACAATTTTGCTCATTACTGCCCAGTCAGCGATTGCCCAGCCTCCGGCAGCGATACCGGCACCCAGCACACCACCGACAATAGAATGGGTCGTCGACACCGGAGCGCCCATCCACGTAGCCAGGTTGAGCCACAGAGCACCTGCCAGCAACGCTGCTGTCATCAGCCAGACAAACGCTCTGGGGTCATCCAGCGTCGTGGGATCAATGATGCCGCCCTTGATGGTGGACACCACATCGCCACCGGCAATGATGGCGCCGCCGGCCTCGAAAACAGCCGCCAGCACCACCGCGGCACCCAGAGAGAGCGCGCCAGAGCCAACAGCCGGACCAACGTTGTTGGCGACGTCGTTGGCACCGATGTTAATGGCCATATAACCGCCAATAACGGCAGCGGCCATCAACAACATGTTATTGGGCAGGCCCTGACTGAATGAACCGACAACCAGCCAGACGCCAAGCAGGAAAAGCAGACTGAAGCCGATTCTGTATCGTTCTGTAGAGGGACTGCTGAGGAGAGTGTCCAGAAAACCTGAGCTGCGGGCCATACCAATGGGTCTCTTTGTGTTCAGATAGAATTGGGGCAATTCAAGGCCCCGAACTATAATTTTTTTGCCACAAAATTGAAACACAACGGCAACAATAGCGCGTCTTGAGCAACAGGATGGCCGGGGTTATGATCTGCAGCAATCTGAAACCACCCAACCTTAAAACACAGGTCGATACCATGGCTGCAATCCGCATTCTGACAGGCAGCGTATACGGCGGCGCGCTAATGACCGCACGCGAGATCAAAAAGACACTGGAAGCCGAAGGCCACAACGTAGTGGTTCTGGAACATCCGGAACTAGTGGATATTACGGACAACAACGACGCGCTGCTGGTGTGCACCTCCACTACCGGCGACGGTGAGATTCCCGCCAACCTGCTGCCGTTCTACGTCGATCTGCGAGACCAGTTGCCACAGCAGCCGGGGCGCCCGTTCGGGATTGTTGTGCTGGGCGACAGCTCCTACGGGGATACTTTCTGCGGCGCTGGCGACCTGATGGAAGAGGCACTACTGGAAACGGCTGCCAGAAAAGTAGGCGAAACGCTGAAGATCGACGCCCTGGAAACCATGGAACCAGAGGCCGAAGCCGCGCCATGGGCTAAAACTTGGGCGGCCAGCCTCTGATCAGCGCTCTCGGATCAGGGCTTCCTGGGTTGTAGACGCCACCAGGCGCCCATCCCGGGTGAAAAAGTTGCCACGATTGAACCCACGGCCACCGCCGGCGCTGGGGCTGTCTTTATCGTAAAGCAGCCACTCGTCCATGCGGAAATCGCGATGGAACCAGATGGCGTGGTCCAGACTTGCCACCTGCATGTTGCGACTCAGAAAACTGCGACCATGGGGCGCCAGAGAGGTGCCCAGAAAGGTGAAATCCGAAGCGTAGGTCAACAGGCACCGGTGCAAGACCGGATCGTCCGGCAATGGCCCCTGGGCACGGAACCAGTTCTGCCGGTGCGGAGGCTGTTTTTCAGGCTTGAACGGATTACCCGGGTCCACCGGCCGGATCTCGATGGGCCGGTCCCGGGTCATCATTTCCCGCAGTTTTTCCGGCGCCTGCTCCGCCAGTAACTCACCCCATTCCTGTTCGGACTTCAGGCTTTCCGGATCTGTTGTGTCCGGCATCTCGAGCTGATGTTCAAAACCCTGTTCATCCGTCTGGAACGACATCGAGCCTGTCAGTATTTCCTTGCCATCCTGGCGGGCAATCACCCGGCGCACCGAGAACGTACCGCCGTCGCGCACCCGCTGGACTTCATAATCAATCGGCATGCTGTGGTTGCCCGGGCGCAGGAAATAGGCATGCAAAGAATGGCAAAGCCGCCCTTCCACGGTGCGACTGGCCGCCATCAGGGCCTGGCCAAGCACCTGCCCACCGAACACGTGGGGAAACCCCAGATCCTCACTGTCACCCTGAAAATGGTCGTCACCGATCGGGGAAAGATCCAGCAATTCCACCAGTTTTCGTGTTACTTCCAGCATGCCTGCTCCTGTCGCTTTCTGGGGGCCGGTCATCAGCCCTTAGCTTACGAACGGCTTTCTACCTCAGCCAGAGGCATTTGGCAATGGTGGAGACAGAATCGGAAAGTCATTGCGGGTGAATGGACGGCACTTCCCGGGACAGCTTCTGCTTTTCCATTACGTATTGCCCGGTCACCGCAAACCCAAGGACCTCGTCCGCAGGAGATCGAAAGACAGCCTTCACGCTTGAGCCGTCCCGCTCAACCTGCCAACGGCCTTCGGCATGCGCCGGCGGAGGACACACTGCCGTCGGGCAGCAGGGCGTCTTGATCATCACCGGCATGGTGCCGTAGCGCACTTCCGTGCGCTCTCCGGCCAGCGTTTTCGCGAGCGCCCGGGCACAGGCCATCAACGGCAGTACATACATCAGCACGTGGCCGTCCACTTCGGCGCAATCCCCCAGCGCGTACACATCCGGCGCTGACGTTTCCAGAGCCCGGTTAACCCGGATACCATGGTTGGTGTCGATACCCGCCGCTTGTGCTATTTCTGTTCCCGGGCGCAGGCCGACAGCGGATATCACCAGGTCCGCATCGACTGTATCGCTGTTGGCCAGAGTCAGTCGAACGCCCCCACCCTGTTGGTCAACCCGATCCACTACCGTACCCAGATGAAAGTTCACACCCAGTGCTGCCAGCTCGGACTGAACCGCATCAGCGGCTGCCTCGGGCAACAGCCCCGGAATAATCGTGGTGTCCGGCGCAATCACGTCAACGTCATAACCGCCGTTACGCAGATCATTGGCAAACTCGCAGCCGATCAGGCCAGCGCCCATAATCGCCACCCGGTGACCGCCCGCCAAAGCCTTGCGAAAGGCCCGATAATCCATCAGATTATTGATGGAATAAACCCAGTCCAGGGCATTTCCGGCCAGCTCCAGATGCACCACATCAGCCCCCCAGGCCAGCACCAGTTTGCTGTAAGCCAGGCGTTCGTCGCCGAGAATCAATTCGTGGTCATCAATATTGATACCAGTCACCCGGGCAAAAGTGCGGATGTCCACCGACAGCTGTTCTGCCATGGCTTCGGTATCGGCCTGAGCCAGACCATCCGCATCCTTGCCTTTGGTGAAGCCTGTCGACAGCATGGGTTTGGAGTAACTGACACCGTCGTCGGCCGTTACCATCACAATCGGTGTTTCCGTGTCCTGCTTGCGGAATTCCCGCACCAGCGAATAGCCGGACAGCCCGGTACCGACCACTACAATGGGAGCCTGCTCGGCCATTAGCTGTCTCCGCGAGTCAGTCGATTTCCATCATTTCAAAGTCTTCCTTGCCCACGCCACAGTTTGGGCATTCCCAGTCGTCCGGCACGTCTTCCCATTTGGTGCCCGGTTCGATGCCATCTTCCGGCCAGCCTTCAGATTCATCGTAAATGAATCCACACACCATGCACTGCCACTTTTTCATACTGAATACCTCCTGCATTTTTGCGATCTTCTGGTCTTTATTAAAGTTATCCTGCCAATAGCCACAAGTACAGACAACCGACAGGCCCGACCCCCTCCCTTCAGCAGCTACACTCCGGTATAATCGCCCGTTTTACGACAGGACCGACCGTTATGACCGACACCGTCGCTGAAATGAACCAGGTCATGGCTGATGCTGACTGCCTGGTCAACGAGCAGCAGGTAGACAAAGCCATCAACACCATGGCGCAGGCCATTACTGACCGCCTGCAAGACAGCAACCCGTTGCTGTTCTGTGTCATGAACGGCGGGCTGATCCTCACCGGTCAGCTGCTGACCCGGCTGAGATTCCCGGTCCAGGCCGAATACCTGCACGCTACTCGCTACCGCCAGGAAACCACCGGCGGCATCCTCGAGTGGAAGCTTCGTCCGGAAGCCGACATTCAGGACCGCACGGTGCTGATTGTCGATGACATTCTTGATGAAGGTACGACACTGTGCGCCATTGCGGATTACTGTCTGACTCATGGCGCAAAAGAAGTGCTCACCGCGGTGCTGGTCGACAAGCAACACGACCGCAAGGCCAAGCCTGACCTCAAGGCAGACTTTACCGGCATGTATGTGGAAGACCGGTTCCTGTTCGGCTACGGCATGGATTACAAAGGTTACTGGCGTAACGCGCCCGGCATCTATGCTGTCAAAGGACTCTGACCGGCCCGACAGCCTGACCATCCCTGCCACCCTCTGGTACCGTTCTCTGGCCGCCGCCGGGTTGCGTCGCCCGGAGGTTCACGGGCCAGCGCGCTATTGGCTGCAGGTACAGGGCTCTTTCACCCAGGCACTGAAACAACAGTGCCGGCAACATTTTCAGGTGGAAGTGTGTCGGGAAGGCTTTATGCGACCCTCGGTGGAAGAAGCCCGGACCCTGAAGCTGGCCAACCGGCAACTGGCCTGGATCCGGGAAGTCCGGCTTTTGGGCGACCAGACACCCTGGGTGCTGGCACGCACGGTGATTCCGCTGGACTGCCTGGAAGGGAAAGGCCGACAACTGCGGCATCTGGGCAACAAACCCCTGGGGGCCTTCCTGTTCAGCAGCCCGGAATGGCGCCGTGGCGCTATCGAAACTGGCGTTTGCCAACCCCGGCATGCCAGACAACCACTGCTCGCCCGCCGCTCCCGGTTTTATCGCGGCCAGAACGCCCTGATGGTCTGTGAATATCTTCTTCCTGAGCTGTATCAGTAACCGCCGGCTTTCACCATAACTGCTGCACTGGCTATAATCGGCTCTGCTTCAAGCTTCCGACCCATGGATGAAAACGCTCATGCTGCAGAACGCCATGCCAGATCATGTCCGCAACCGTCTGATCGATTATGCCCGATTGCTGCGCATTGACCGGCCCATCGGCAGCCTGCTGCTGCTCTGGCCCACCTGGTGGTCACTCTGGCTGGCCGCGGGGGGCATGCCTTCCATAGCCAACATCGTTATTTTCACTCTGGGCGTGTTCTTCATGCGCGCCGCCGGCTGCGCCATCAACGACTTCGCCGATCGTGACTGGGACAGGCACGTCGAACGCACCAAAGACCGCCCCCTGACCACCGGCCGCATCCAGGCCTGGGAGGCCGTCGCCCTGTTTGCCGGCCTGTGCCTGGTATCCTTCCTCATGGTGGTCTTTTTCACCAACACCCTGACCCTCTACCTGTCGTTCGGTGGTGCACTGCTGGCGTTCATTTATCCGTTCATGAAGCGCCACACCCACCTTCCGCAGTTATTCCTGGGAGCAGCCTTCTCCTGGGCCATCCCCATGGCCTGGGCTGCAGAGGCGGGCGAGCTGAGCCAACTGACCTGGCTGCTGTTTACCGCCAACGTACTCTGGACGGTGGCCTACGACACCCTTTACGCCATGGTCGACAGGGATGACGACCTGAAAGTCGGCATCAAGTCCACCGCTATACTGTTCGGCGAAGCTGATCGCCTGATTGTCGGAATTCTGCAGGCTCTGGTAATACTGGTGCTTATTCTGACGGGCAAACAGGCTGAACTCGGCAGCTTTTACTACCTCGGCGTGGCCGTGATGGCCACCCTGTTTGTCTATCATCAGCATCTGGCCCGCTACCGGGCCCGAAAGGAGTGCTTCAAAGCGTTCCTGAATAACAACTGGGCAGGATTTGCGGTATTCGCCGGTCTCGCCCTGGATCTGATGTTATGACCGGTCAATCGTGTCATATACTTGTAACACGTAAACGTTGTAATGAGCCGGCAACAAAACAGGGAGTGAGTTTTACACTCCCGCATGTCTGACACAGGTTGAAGCTCATGACTGGAAAAACTGTCCTGATCGTTGATGATGAGGCTCCGATCCGCGAAATGATCGCAGTTGCCCTTGAAATGGCAGATTACGACTACCTTGAAGCCGCGGATGCGCGCGAAGCCCATGCCCTGATCGTCGATAAACAGCCGGACCTGATCCTTCTGGACTGGATGCTACCCGGCACCAGTGGCGTGGAACTGGCCCGTCGCCTTAAAAAGGATGAAACCACTGCGGACATCCCGATTATCATGCTCACCGCAAAAGTCGAAGAAGACAACAAGATCCGTGGGCTGGAAGTGGGCGCCGACGATTACATCACCAAACCCTTCAGTCCCCGGGAACTGGTGGCACGCCTGAAAGCCGTACTGCGCCGCGCTACTCCACCAGGCGTGGACAGCCCGATTGAAGTAGAAGGCCTGACCCTCGACCCAATAGGCCACCGGGTGTTCACCCGCAGCGGGGAAGTGAGTATAGGCCCCACTGAATACCGGCTGCTGCAGTTTTTCATGACCCACCAGGAGCGCGTATACACCCGCTCACAGTTACTGGACCAGGTCTGGGGTGGCAATGTTTACGTCGAGGAGCGCACGGTAGACGTCCACATCCGCCGGCTTCGCAAGGCGCTGGGAGAACAGTACGATCATCTGATCCAGACCGTGCGTGGCGCCGGCTACCGTTTCTCCACCAAAGTCGCCTGATCACTCCGGCTCACTCGCATCAGCGCCGGACACACAAAAAGGCAAAATTTGATGCAACAAAACTGGTCACGATATTTACGTGTGATTATAGCCGGCCTGGCCGGTACGACTCTGACAGGGCTGATCTTCGGTTACCCGTTGCTCGGCCTGCTGACAGGCCTGGTGGCTTATCTGGCCTGGACCCTGGTCCAGAGCCGACGCCTGTATTACTGGCTTGCCAACCCGGGCATCTCTGATGAGCCACCCCGAAGCGCCGGTCTTTGGGGTGACATCTTCGACAAACTGCACAAGCTACACCGAAGCCATCTGCTGACCGAGGATCAACTCAGGGCCCGGATCAATCGCGTGCAGGAGTCCACCAATGCCATGCGCGACGGTGTCATCATGACCGATGCCCAGGGCGTGATGGAATGGTGGAACGGTTCAGCCGAACAGCTGCTCGGTTTCAAGCGCAGCACCGATCAGGGCCAGTACATCCACAACCTGATCCGCACACCAGCCTTTAAAACCTACTTTGACGCCCGGGATTATCGGGACCCCCTGGAACTCAACTCCCCAGCCCGGCCACACATTCGTCTGCAGGTGCAGATCAGCCTGTTCGGCGATGACGACCGGCTGATCGTTGCCAAAGATGTCACCCGCCTGTACCAGCTGGAACAGATGCGCCGGGACTTCGTCGGCAATGTATCCCACGAAATGCGCACACCACTGACGGTCATCAGTGGCTATCTGGAAACACTCGTGGACCACTCCGACGAGCTACCGCAAAAATGGCGCCGGGCCATCAACACCATGGCCGAGCAGTCATCGCGGATGGAAGCACTGATTACCGACCTGATACTACTATCGCGCATTGAAACCGGGGAACACACCGCTGATGACACACTCACCGCCCCTGATGCGCTCACCCGACAGATCTGCCAGGACGCACAGGCTCTGAGTGGCGACAAGCAACACGACATCAGTTTCGAGATCGGGGACCAGCGCCTGCTGAAAGGCGACGAAAGCCAGCTCAGAAGTGCCTTTTCAAACCTGATATTCAATGCGGTGAAATACACTCCGGCCGGTGGCAGGATCAAGGTGCAGTGGAGCACCAACCGGGAAGGTGCGCACCTGTCGGTGAAAGACAGCGGCATCGGCATTGATCCGGTACACATACCGCGCCTGACCGAACGTTTCTACCGGGCCGACCCGAGCCGTCATAAGGATACGGGCGGCACCGGCCTGGGCCTGGCCATCGTCAAGCATGTGCTGATCAACCACGATGGCAATCTGGAGATTCGCAGCAAACCTGGCGAGGGCAGCGAATTTATCTGCCATTTCCCCAAAGAGCGGCTGGTAGAACGGCTTCCGGAGCCACAGACCGAAGCCTGAACAACCTCAGCGGTTGCCGGCCCGGAACGTGGCGATAAATCGGGACAGGTCTTCCATCTTCTTCGGATCGTCATCCACAAAGCGGATAGTGACGCTGACAAAGTCACTGTCCTGGCGTCGGTCCACCGCCTGCAACTGGTGCACATAGCCATTAAGGCGGGCCATCTGATCGTTTCCAATTTCGATATCCACCACGGCCTGATCAAGAATGCCCGGAAACACCTGATCCCGCTTGGCAATGACCCGAACTTCTGTGAGGTTAATATCCTTCACAACAGACTTGAGCGTGCTATCCGCGAAACGCACCTGGGCCACACTCATCGAACCTTTCGCAGCGCTTCTTTTCGCCGGTGCCGGAGCAGGCGCAGAGGCCGGGGAAGCCGCCAGCAGCGGGTTATCGTCTGCCGCCGCCTGCTCCGGTTTCACACGCGGAGCCGGGGTTTCACGCTTTTGCGTCAGCAAGCTTGCGGATTCCTTGAAAGCATCGGCCGGCCCCTCCATGGATTTACCGCTGCGATCCATGGTTTCCTTCAGTCGCCGGCCCATTACCTTGATGATCTTCTTGCTCAGGCCTTCCGGGCTGAAGGGCTTGCCCAGATACTCCGACACCCCCTCTTTTACCGCCTCGACCACATGATCCTTGTCACCACGACTGGTAATCATGATAAACGGTACTTTTTCGTAATGGGGCTGCTGACGCATCCACTGCAGCAATTCCAGCCCGGACATCTCAGGCATTTCCCAGTCGCAAAGCACCAGGTCAAAGGTTATTCTGGACATCAGAGCTTGCGCACGGCGGCCGTTCTGGGCATCGGTCGTTTCAATAACCGGAAAACGCTGACGAACCGTTCGCTTCACCAGATCCCGTACAAAGCTGGCGTCGTCCACCACCAGCGCTTTCAGGGTTGCCATAAAAACTCCACTCCGGGCTTATAGGATGGCCACAACTATAGAACATTCCGGCCGATTCGTTGGAACCATTTCGACCAAAAGACAACAAAGAGGTCCGGGTGGTACATCCCGGCCACGAAAACGCGCTACCATGGCGCAACCCGGTTTTCATTCCATCACGTGAGGTGACCTGTGGTTCACTCAATGACGCGCAAAACCTTCCATCGCGCCTTCTCTGCTGCCTGCCTGAGCGCCTTTTTCCTGGTCACCCAGGCGCAGGCGCAGACCGAAAGCACCATGAGCGAGGCGGATTTCGCTCAATGCAAGCAGCGGCTCCAGGACAAAGCGATAAGTACCGGTGTCAGTGAATCCGTTGCCAGCAAAGTCATGGCCGAAGCCAGCTATCTGGAACGGGTCATCGAGCTGGACCGCAGGCAACCAGAGTTCACTACCACCTTTGCCGATTACCTGAACCGTCGCGTGAATGACAACCGCATTGAAAAAGGACGGGAGTTGCTGAAAGAGCATCGAGCACTGCTCGCCGAGGTGACCGACGAGACCGGCGTGCCCGCACCCTACCTGTTGGCTTTCTGGGGGTTGGAAACCAACTTTGGCAGCTACTTCGGCAAGATGTCCGTGCCCAGCTCGTTGGCGACTCTGGCCTGCGACCAACGACGCAGCAGCTTCTTCAGCGAACAGCTGATTGCGGCTCTGCAGATTATTGATGAAGGTGCCATTCCGGCCGAACAGATGGAGGGCTCCTGGGCCGGCGCCATGGGCCATGTCCAGTTCATGCCCACGGTATTTCTGAAGCATGCCGTCGATGCCGATGGCGATGGCCGCCGGGATCTCTGGAACAGCCTGCCTGACGCCATGATGTCGGCGGGCAAATTCCTCGAATCCATGGGCTGGGATGGCGATTACCGCTGGGGCCGGGAAGTGTTACTGCCCGAAAACTTTAACTACAGCCTGGCCGACGGCCGCCGCCTGCCGCTGGACGAATGGCGGGAAATGGGCGTCACCGACGTCTGGGGACACGGCGTGCCTCAGGAACCTATCGACGCCGCACTGGTTGTACCTAGTGGTCATCAGGGCCCGGCCTTCCTGGTGTACAACAATTTCCGGGTAACCATGGGCTGGAACCGTTCGGAATTCTACGCCATCGCGGTTGGCCATCTGGCCGACCGTATTGCTGGTGCTGGCGGGCTGCACACCCCGCCACCGGAAGACCAGCCAGCTCTGTCACGGGACAACATCCTGGCGCTGCAGGAAGCGTTGAACGAGCGTGATTATAACGCCGGCGAAGCAGACGGTATCCTGGGTTCCAGAACCCGCAACGCCATTCGTGAATTCCAGAGCACCCGGGACATGATTGCCGATGGCTTTCCGTCAGCCGAACTATTGAGTGCCCTGAACATTACCCCCGAAGACTGAGCCATGGATTCTGTCACTCAGGCGGCGCTCGGTGCTTGCATTGCCGGTGCCGTGGCAGGCAAAACCCTGGGCCGATCGGTGGTACTGACCGGCGCCCTGCTTGGAACCCTGCCAGACCTGGATGTGGTGATTGACTACGGTACAGCCGTAGCTAACTTCACCCAGCATCGGGGCTTCAGCCATTCATTGCTGATTCTGGCACCACTATCGGTCGCCATTGCCTGGGGCCTCTGGCGATGGCAGCCGAAGGTTTCCTTTCAGCGATGGCTGCTACTGGTCGGACTGGTCCTGATCACCCACCCGATACTGGATGTATTCACCACCTACGGTACACAGCTGTTCTGGCCCATCGGACCGCCGATCGCCATCAGCAGCATCTTTATAATTGATCCCCTCTACAGCCTGCCGTTGCTGATCGCGTTTATCGTCTTTCTGATCCGGCCACCGGCACAGAAAGTAATGGCAGCGGCGCTGGTTCTGTCATCGGCTTACCTGGGCTGGACGCTGCTGGCACAGCAAATCATCACCGAACGGGTGAAACCGGCGCTGGCGGAAGCCGGGCTTGAGTCCTACCAATTGCTGGTTCAGCCCATGCCTTTCAACAGCGTTCTCTGGCGAGCCACGGCCATTACCGGGCAAACCCGGGTAGAAATTGTCACTGGCTTTCTGGATGGCGAAGAACCCCTGACCCTGGAATATTTCCCCCGCAACCCGGAAGTCCGCGAGACCGTTGCGGATCTCCCGGAAGTACAGCGACTTGAGTGGTTCACCGGCGGCTTCATGCAGTACAGCCAGTCCGACAATCAGATTACCGCCACCGACATCCGCCTGGGCATTCCCGGCGCCCATCCGTTCCGCTTCGTGATGGCGGAAACGTCGGAGGCCGGGGTTACACCGGTCAACAGCGTGCAGTTACCCAGGCCAGCACTCAAACCCGGCGCTCCGGACTTACTCTGGGCCCGCATCACTGGCGAGGCGCCGATTCTCTGCCTGGCGACTCTCTCCATTCCGGGGCCGGGAGAGGGTTGTTAATGCGCCTGGACCAGTTCGTGGCACAGTGTTCGTCGTTATCGCGCAAAGATGCCAAGCGGGCCATTGCCGCCGGCCGGGTACGGGTGAACCACCAGGTTTGCAAACAGGCAAAGCACCAACTGGCCGGGACAGACGAGACCCAGTTGGACAGCCAGCTACTGACAGCGCCGGGCGAGCTTTATCTGATGATGAACAAACCGGCCGGGGTTATCAGCGCCACCACTGACAGTGATCAGCCCACGGCACTGGATCTGTTGCCCGGAGAAATTGCAGCGCGGGTTCATATTGCCGGGAGACTGGACAAGGACACTACCGGATTACTGCTACTGACCAGCGATGGCCAGTGGTCGCACCGGGTAACTTCGCCTCGCCGGGACTGCCCGAAAAGCTATCGGGTCACGCTCGCCAAAGCGGTGACAGAAGACGCCCTTCGAGCGTTGGAGCAGGGCGTGCTACTGAAAGGCGAGAGCGCCCCCACCCGACCGGCAACCGTCACCCGACATTCCAGCAGCGACATTGAACTGATCATTAATGAAGGCCGCTATCATCAAGTCAAACGCATGCTGGCAGCGGTGGGCAACCACGTGCTGGCGTTACACCGAAACAGCATCGGCCAGATTATCCTGGACGACGACCTGGCGCCCGGCGAGTTCCGTCACTTGAGCGAAAACGAAATCCGTTCAATCACGGAGTAGGCTCACCCCGCCGGTTACGAGCGCTCAAACCTCTGGGCCTCAAGATTTTTACGCACCTTGCCAGCCTCAAACACCTCTCCGTTCATAGCGATATAGACGCCAGGCGGCAATAACTGCACCGCCGCCCAGGCAAAACCAAGATTGAACGGAGCATCGGTGCGCCGCATCCGCGCCGGCTGCATGGCCCCCAGCAACACGATCGTCCGGCCCGGCACCACCTGCAGCACCTCGGCGGTCTGTGCCATGGTATCGGTGCCATGGGTGATCATAATACGCTCATGAGGTGACTCACTGACTGCGTCATGAATCGCCTGTCGATCGTCATCGGTCAGCTCCAGGCTGTCCTTGCGCAGCAATTCGCGGATGTCATACCCCGAATAAATATTGGACTCCTCCAGCATTTCCGGCAGTACGGTGCTGCCAATCTCGAATTGGCTGTTAGCATCGAAATACACCTTGTCGATAGTGCCACCGGTGGTGAATATCTGAATCATGGCTGAAACAATCCTGCTCTGGAAAACGTGCTGCTGGCGAACTGAATGCATTATCGATCACATCAGGTCCGGCCGAAAGATGCAAAACCGAATGACCTGCATCAATGGCGTTTTCATATGACCGTTTTACACTAATTTCACATTCTGAACCCCTGGAGGCCATTCATGTCATCGCCCACTTCCCAAGCTTCGTCTTCGGACGCCGCCAACGCAGCGTTCCAGCACTGGAAGCAGGGCTATGGCGTGATCCGGCACTCGGACACCACCGCACTCAGTGCGCAGAAACTCGCGGAAAAGCTGGTTGCTGCCGGTCATCAACCGGATACCGACACGGTTTACCGGAAACTGGCGGCGCTGGACCGTCTTGCCAGCGCCGGCCTCTGGCTTGTAGTGCACATGACCTACTGCAAGCGGGTGGACATTGCCGGTGCACCTCTGTCTCCTCCGGATTTCAAAAACATGCCAGAAGGCCATACCGGTGGCGCTCTGAACATGGTTCCGGCCTACGCCGCGTACCTGGCCCTCAACAACCTGACTGGGCGCACCCGCAGCTGGCTGATGGGCCAGGGCCATTGCGCAGCCGCAGTTGATGCCATTAATGTGCTGACCGGCAATCTTCATCCGGAGCAGAAATCCCGATATCTGGCCCCCGAAGGCCTCTCCCGAGTAGTATCAGATTTTTACAGCTATCAACAAAAGCCCGATGGCTCCATGGCCTCGCCACTGGGCAGCCATGTTAATCCTCACACTGCCGGCGGCATTATCGAAGGGGGCTATCTCGGCTTTGCCGAGCTTCAATATGCCCATATGCCGCTGCCGGGTGAATCGTTGGTGGCCTTCCTTTCGGATGGTGCGGCGGAAGAGCAACGTGGCAGTGACTGGGTTCCTCGCTGGTGGCGAGCCGAAGACTGCGGTCTGGTGCTGCCGATCATGATCGCCAATGGCCGCCGGATTGAGCAACGCACGGAACTGGGTACCCCGGCAGGCCTGGAACGGTTCGAAAACCATCTCCAGACGCGTGGTTTTGAACCTTTCCGGTTTGACGGTAAAGACCCTGCAGCCTTCGTATGCGCTCTTTTCGAAATGGAGCAGGCATTGGCTGCCCGCGCTGAACAAGCTTCTGAAGGTAAGCAGGACTACCCGGTGCGGATTCCCTATGGCATAGCCGAAACCATCAAAGGCTATGGCTTCTACGGCGCCGGCGAGAACTCCGCCCACAACCTGCCCCTGCCCGGCAATCCGCGCCTCGACGCCCGGGCCCGGGATCTTTTCAACGAACATATCCAGCCGCTGTGGGTCGAGCCCGGAAAACTCGGGCTGGCGGTCAATATGCTCAATGAGCACGAGATCCACGGCCGGCCTCTGGAAAGGGACCACCCGCTAGCGGTGCGCAACCCGGCCGATCCGGTATTTCCGGTGTTACCCTGGGGCCAGAACCAGACATCACCGATGACGGCGGTTGATGAATTCTTCCGGGCCCTGGTGGCCGACAATCCCGAGCTGCGCGCCCGCGTTGGCAATCCGGATGAGCTGGCCAGCAATCGGCTAACCGGCGTACTGAAAGATCTGAAACACCGGGTCAATCAACCGGAAAGCGACCAGGAAGCGGTTGATGGCCGAATCATCACCGCTCTGAACGAAGAGGCCGTGGTGTCTGCCTGCCTGGCCAACAAAGGCGGCCTTAACCTGGTAGCCAGCTATGAAGCCTTCTGCGTGAAAATGCTCGGTGCTGTTCGTCAGGAAATGATTTTTGCCCGACACCAGAAAGAAACAGGCCGACCCGCCAAATGGCTGGGCTTTCCGGTTATCGCAACGTCACACACCTGGGAGAACGGCAAAAACGAACAGTCACATCAGGACACCACCTTTTGCGAAGCCATGCTGGGGGAAATGGGCGACGTTTCCCGGGTACTCTTCCCGGCTGACTACAACAGTACTCTGGCGGTGCTGCCTTCGGTATACAGTGAACGCGGACGCATCAGCTGTATGGTGGTACCCAAACGCGAGAGACCCTGCGTCTTCAATGCCAGTGAAGCCCAGACCCTGGCAAGGCACGGCGCCCTGGTGGTGGATGAAGACACCTCTTCCGGTGAAGAGCCACTACTGATGATTGCCTCTGGGGCCTACCAGCTGTCGGAAGCCATCCGCGCCTGCGAACGTCTTCGCGACACCGGCGCGCCCTTCAGGCTGGTGTATGTGCAGGAACCCGGCCGCTTCCGCCAGCCCCGGGATCCGATAGAAGCCACTTCCTGTCTGACCGAATTCGAACGGGAACGGCTATTCCCCTATCGCATGCACCGCCGGGTGGCTCTCACACACATGCGCCCGGAAGTGTTCCGCGGACATATGCATACCCTGTTCCCCCACTCCGGCTATTCAAGGGTTCTGGGTTACATCAATCGGGGTGGCACGCTCAATGAAAGCGGCATGCTGTTTGCCAATCACTGTTCATGGGGTCATGCCCTGGCCGCCTGTGCCGCAGTATTGGAAAAACCTCCCGGAGAGTGGTTGTCCAGCGCTGAACTGGCGTCGGTGGAAGGCCGGGGAGACCCCTCCATCATCACCCGTGGTCTGCCCTGAGTAGCCGAACTGGTTTATCACCTTCGCCTAGCGTTCCATTGCTGTCTGTAAAAAAGGGAGCATAAAGCTCCCCAAATCTGGTTCCGGCGGTCCCGTCAGAAACCTACTTCATCCGCTAACGAATACCGGGCCCAGACCCCAGTTCCACAATATGACCGAACCGACCCGGGTGGAAACCAGAATCACCAGCGCTACTGTGAGCAGAGAAACGCCATAAAGCACCGCCTGATCCTTGTCGATACCCATCACGATGGGCAGGCCATCATACATCAACCAGGCACCATAACAGGCCGCCGCCAGAAAAATGATTGCGTTAAACCAGGGCTGCGGATAGAGCAAAGCAAAACCAGCCAGGAACAGTGGCGTACAAGAGTACGCAGCCAAAGCAACGCCATTGGAGGGCACATGCTCTTCCTTGGCACCGTAAGTTCTTGCCATCCAGTTAATGGCATACCCCAGGGCAAAGACACCGACAAGCACCGCCAGATATGTCAGGACGCTCAACTGCACGGCACTGATTTCGGTCAGCTTGATCAGACGATCATTGCCAACCGTCCAGCCGAAGTGTGCAGTCGAGATATAAGCACAAACTGGCGCTATCGCTGCCAGCATGAACACATAGGCAACATAGAGCCGGGTAGGATTTTCATGTTCTTTACGGATGCTGGCCCACTCTTCATCAGGGTGGGTGAAAAGACCGAACGCATGCGACAGTAACATGTGGACACCTCTCTTATTACTATGGTTATCGTAAATAGATACGGCATCCGAAGAATCCGGATTCATAACCGATCCTAATTTGACTATAGTCAATGACACGAAAGATGAAAGTAAAACCTGAACAATAGATAACCAGATCCGGGGAATAACTGATCATGACAAACAGGGCAGGCATTGTTTCGACCACCGTTTTACTGGCAGTCGCAGCCTCACCTCTGGCCTGGGCGGAAGTCCAGACCAAAACCATCGACTACACCGTAAACAACGAGACTTTTACCGGTTACCTGGCGTGGGACGATAAATACGAGGAAAAACGTCCCGGCGTACTGGTCGTGCACGAATGGTGGGGCCATAACGAATTTGTCCGGGAACAGGCTGAAAAACTGGCCGCTTCCGGCTATACCGCCTTTGCGCTGGATATGTATGGCTCCGGCAAGCAGGCCGAGCACCCGGACACGGCACAGAAGTTTGCCAGAGAGGCCAGCCGCGACCTGCAAAAGACGAAAGACCGCTTTACCCAGGCCATGGAAGTTCTTCAGAAACACGAAAGTGTGGACCCTTCCCGTATCGCGGCTCAAGGCTACTGCTTTGGGGGTGCTGTAGTGCTGAATATGGCGCGCATGGGCGTAGACCTGGATGGCGTGGTCAGCTATCACGGCTCACTGGCCAGCCCCATTCAGGCTGAGGCCGGCGAAGTAAAGGCGAAGGTTCAGGTCTATACCGGTGGGGCCGACCAGATGGTACCGACTGAACAGGTCTCCGGTCTGGTGCAGGAAATGCAGAATGCCGAAGTGGCACTGACGCTGGTTTCCTACCCCGGGGTGCGCCATTCCTTTACCAACCCGGACGCTGATCGCGTTGCCGAGAAGTTCGATATGCCCATTGGTTACGACGAAGACGCTGCGAAACATTCATGGCAAGGCACAATGCGGTTCTACGAGGAAATCTTTGCTCGCTGATGGCGCAGGGTGCCGGATCAACTTTCCGGCGCCCACAAAAAAAGGCAGCCGAAGCTGCCTTTTTGGCGATTATTGCCTTAATCCATCAGGGATTAAAGGGCAACAACGTTCTCCGCCTGAGGACCTTTCTGGCCCTGGGTAACGGTGAACTCAACCTGCTGGCCTTCTGCCAGGGTTTTAAAACCGCTGCCCTGAATAGCGCTGTAGTGAACAAAAACGTCCGGGCCGCCTTCACGAGTGATAAAGCCAAAGCCTTTTGCTTCGTTGAAGAACTTAACAGTACCGGTAGTAGTAGACATACTTAAACTTCCTGAAATCAATCATATTAGCTGCTGCCACACATCCTCATGATGCTGGTCAGCGTTTTACGGAAAAACAGAACTCGCGGAATCAAAAACAGGACGGCACTACTTAATGCGGAGGTACGTCTTATTCATGAACTGCTTTACTAATCTTTCCTACGAGATCCACTCTACTCAAGAATCCCGGACTTGCCAAGAATAATTTCAATAATTTTTATAGGTAATGATACACAGCGCCAAACACCCGGAATTCAGAGACTTTCAGCCTTTGATCAGGGTGAAGGTATAAAAGCCGATCGCTGTCATCAGAATCGAACCGACCACATGGACCAATATTCCCATCGTGGCCATCAACCACTTGCCTTCCTGCAAGGCGGCAAACATTTCCAGTGAGAATGCCGAAAACGTGGTCAGCGCGCCGCAAAGCCCGGTAATCGCAAACAGCCGCCATTCCGGCGCCAGCGCACTGCTGTGGGAGAAAAACCCCATCAGCAGGCCAATCAGCCAGCCACCACTGAGGTTGGCCACAAGGGTGCCCAGGGGCACCGCATGGTAACTGGCGTTCAGCCAGAGCCCGAGGGCCCAGCGCAGGTTGGCGCCGAGCACGGCGCCAACACTTACAGCAACAAAAGACAACCACATATCACTGGGCCCGATCAGGCAGGGTTATGATCAATGAGGGTGTCCTTGTTGCGGGCGAACTCATCAAAGGGAAAGTCGTCCACCGTCAGCATTTCCAACACCACCTCTTCATACAGGCGCATGAAGTCAGCGTCTTCTTTGGTGAATATGCCGGCCTTCAGGGCTGCCTCGAATCGCTCTTCCGGATGCAGCGCCGTCACTGGCAACTCACCCTTGGCATAGGCCTTGTTGACCTTGCGGTACAACTGTTCGGCCTTGTCGTAGTCCTTGAGCAAGCCATTGTAACGAGCCACCGGGTTTTCCGCTGTGCCTTCGCTGTCTGTCGTCCAGGCGCCCGCCAGCAGCTTGTTACGGATGGGTGTGTTGGTGGAAATCGCATTGGCCAGCGTGCGGGTCAGGCTGTCATCAGGCGCCCCCCAACGAAGGCCAAGCGGCAGGGTAATGGCCCGCAAGCTCATTGCCACCATCCGGTTCGGCAGATTCCTCAGGAACTCGTCCAAGGCAACTTCCGTGCGGTGCAGCAGCAACGTCAGGCTGTATTGCATCAGCTCTTTTTCGCCCTGTACTGGCTGGGTCTCGTACCAGTTTTTCAGGACCATGGACGCCAGATACAGGTTGGAAAGCATGTCACCCAGGCGCGCGGAAATAAGCTCCCGCATTTTCAGTTCGCTGCCCAGGGTGGTCATGGCGGCATCCGAACACAGGCCGAAGGCAGCACTGAAGCGCGCAACCGCCTGGGCGTATTTGCGCGAGGCGCTATCAAAAGGCACATCGGCCTTGCCCAGACTCAGAGCCTGAGTGAAAGCGCGGGCGGCATTGCCGAATACCAGACCGGCGTGACCGAAGAAGGCCTGATCGAAGGCTTTAATGTCGTCGTTATCCTTGGCCTCCAGTTCTTTCAGCACGTACGGATGACAACGAATGGCACCCTGCCCGAAGATCATCAGGCTGCGGGTCATGATATTGGCGCCTTCTACGGTGATGGAAACCGCCGAGCCACTGTAACCAATACCCAGGTAGTTGCGCGGTCCGAGCGTGACCGTTTTGCCACCGTGAACGTCCATCGCATCCGTCATGATGCCACGCTGGAACTCGGTCAGGTGGTACTTGAGAATGGCCGACGGCACCGCCGGCTTCTCGCCATTATCGATCATGTTGGCAGTGTGATTCACCGCTGACTGGGCGATATAGGTCTTGGATGCAATCCGCGCCAACGGCTCCTGAACCCCTTCCATTTCCGCCACCGGGGTATTGAACTGGCGGCGAATACGGGTGAAGCCACCGGCCGTGCCAACCGCATAGGCAGCGGCACCGGCCGCGCCGGATGGCAGGGTAATACAGCGTCCCACCGACAGACACTCAACCAGCATGCGCCAGCCTTCGCCGGCCATTTCCTGGCCGCCGATGATGTAGTCCAGCGGAATGAATACATCCTTGCCCTTGATCGGGCCATTCAGGAAGGGAGAGCCGATCGGACAATGCCGGCGACCAATCTCCATGCCGTCGGTGTCACGCGGAATCAACGCACAAGTGATCCCGTAATCTTCGGTATCGCCCAGCAGGCCGTCCGGATCAAACATGCGGAACGCCAGCCCCACCACGGTGGCGACCGGCGCCAGGGTAATCCAGCGTTTTTCGAAGTTCAGGCGCAGACCAATCACTTCCTTGCCGTCGACTTCCTGCTTGCACACGATACCGGTATCCGGCAGTGACGTGGCGTCGGAACCGGCCCGGGGGCCCGTCAAACCGAAACAGGGAATTTCACGGCCATCCGCCAGGCGCGGCAGATAATGATTCTTCTGCTCTTCAGTACCGTATTTGACCAGCAGCTCGCCAGGCCCCAGAGAGTTGGGCACACCCACGGTAACCATAAGCATCTCGTTCGGCGCCAGCTTCTGAAGCACAGCTGTTTGCGCCTTGGCCGAGAACCCCAGTCCACCGTATTCCTTCGGAATGATCATCCCGAAGAACCCTTCTTTCTTGAGATATTCCCAGAGCTCCGGCGGCAGGTCAGCACGCTCGACGGCAATATCCCAGGCGTTACACATGGACACCGCCTCAGTACACTGCTTATCCAGAAATGCCTGCTCGTCCTCGCTCAAACCGTTATGCCGGTTAATCAGCAGGTTGTGCCAGTCTGGCCGGCCGGTGAACAATTCACCATCCCAACCGACGGTACCGGCTTCCAGGGCCACTTTCTCGGTATCCGACACTTTCGGGGCCACCTTCTTGAACATGGCGAACGCCCTGGGAGTCAGCCAGCTCTGGCGGAATTGCGGCAGACCGGCAGCGGCGGTTACGGCAGCGCCAATAAACAGCAGCAGCGCCAGCCAGCCGGATGCCATGAACAGGGCCAGCACGCCCACCACGACCATTACCCCAATAGCGGACTGGGCACCGGCTTCCCGGCGCAACACAAACAAAAGGCCCGCCAGGGCTACGAGAAACAGAATCAACGTCATCGCGAACTCTCTTTGTCTTTTTCCATGGATGGAAATCTCTGTTATCGCACCAGAGACTTTTGACTATAGCTCGTTACGTGAAAAGTACGCTAACAGATGCCCGCACGCCAGAGACACCGGCGTACGGGCATGAGACAACAATGTCACGAAGTAACAATCACCCGAATGCCCTCAAGGGCCATGCTGGCATGCTGCACCGCTTCACGGGCTGCCTCCAGCTGCTGATTCAGAAAGTCGATTTCTTCCTCCCGAATGGCCGGGTTAACCCTTCGCAATGCCTCAAGCCGCCGAATCTCCGGCACAAAACCATCTTCAACCCGCTGCAGAGCCTGTTCCTGCAGTGGTTTCAGGTGTGGCTCGGCCCGACCTTCCACATGATCAACCATGGTTTCCACTTCCGCCCGGATTCTGGGCACGATGGACTGGGCCGTGCGACGGCGGATATTCGAGCAAAGCTCGTTCAGCTTATCGTGCGGCAGAGCAGCGGACAGATCACGTCCGTTCAC
>JAVLAV010000189.1:0-676 GCA_031580735.1 Marinobacter sp. | reverse complement strand
CATGAATCGTCTGGCGAGACGGTGGCTCGGTGAACGTGTGGTACGGCGGCGGGGAGGGCAGGGTCCATTCCAGACCTTTTGCGCCATCCCAGGGACGGTTGCCCGCCTTCTTGCCGCCACGGATCGTCTGGATTACCAGCCAGATGAACAGCAGCTGGGAGAAGCCGAAGACGAACGCCCCCACGGTCGAGACCATGTTGAAGTCCATGAACTGCAGCGGGTAGTCGGGAATCCGGCGAGGCATGCCGGCCAGCCCGGCGAAGTGCATCGGGAAGAACGTGACGTTGACCGAGATTGCCGACAACCAGAAGTGCCACTGACTGAGCTTCTCGTTGTACATGTGGCCGGTCCACTTGGGCAGCCAGTAATAGACCCCGGCGATGATGGCGAACAGCGAGCCGGTTACCACCACGTAGTGCAGGTGCGCCACGACAAAGTAGGTGTCGTGGTACTGGTAGTCGGCCGGCACGTCGGCCAGCATCAGTCCGGAAAAGCCGCCGATCGTGAATAGGAAGATGAAGGCGAGCGCCCAGAGCATCGGCGCCTCGAACGTCATCGACCCGCGCCACATGGTGGCGACCCAGTTGAATATCTTGATGCCGGTGGGGATCGCGATCAGCATCGTGGTGTACATGAACAGCACTTGCGCCTCGACCGGCAGGCCCACGGTGAACAT
>JAVLAV010000188.1:247-678 GCA_031580735.1 Marinobacter sp. | reverse complement strand
GCCAGGCCGATGCCGGCGGCCACCAAGGCAAGGAGGAGAAAGGCCGGTCGGGTCGCCAGGAACCATCGCCGGATCGGTTGCCGGGCGAGTCGGGCGCCGTCAGGTTCGCGGGGTGCTGTCACGGTCGGTTTCCGGGGCCGGATGAATGGGACGTCACTCTACCTCAGCACCGCCGAGCCAAGTTGGCCATTGTCACGAGGCGGCGACTTGGGTAGAATCTGCGCCCTTGCTGACCCGCGGGTCAGGAACGGAGAGGTGTCCGAGCGGTCGAAGGAGCGCGCCTGGAAAGCGCGTGTACGGTAACCCCGTACCGAGGGTTCGAATCCCTCCCTCTCCGCCAGTTTCATAGCAGCCCGGGCTTGCCCCGGGCCCACGACACGGTCCTGCCGTGTCGTTCCCGTTTGGAGAGGTGCCGGAGCGGTCGAACGGGG
>JAVLAV010000188.1:0-237 GCA_031580735.1 Marinobacter sp. | reverse complement strand
CTCTCCGCCAATCAGCGTTGACAGAAAACGAACAGAAAGCCCGGATGCGATGCATTCGGGCTTTTTTGCTGCCTGTAAGGGTTCCCGCTGCCCGCGTTCGGGGTGGCACCGAGTGCCGCGAGTTGCCCTCATCCACGTTTTTTCTGGCGAACTTTTCTCGGGAGGCGTGGTCGCATTCAATGCATGGTTAAGAATATGGTTATATTCCCATGCGTGGATATAAGGTGACTGCACGAG
>JAVLAV010000187.1:0-682 GCA_031580735.1 Marinobacter sp. | reverse complement strand
CTCAAACGGCTTCTCCGACCACTCCGGCCGTGAGGGTGGCGCCACCGGCTCCCGCCCGACATCGGGCTCGCTCCTCGATTCCACCGAAGGAGTTTTGGCAACTGCCGGGGGCTCCACTGCCGGCACCGGGGATACTACCTTACGCTCCGCTGGCCTCGGTGTCGTTTTTTCGGCAACTTTCTCCGCCTCTACCCCAACCGCCGCTCTGACCTCGGACCGTAGCTTTACTTCCGGCTCAGGCGTTTCGGCAACCGATTTTTCCTGCAGCGCCTGATCCGTCGCCGTATGCAGCAGCTCGTCCAGATAACTGGCGATGGCATTTGCCGGATCCGCCAGGCTTGTCAATTTTCCGTCAGCCATGCTGACGCTCCTTCACTGACCCGGTGCGAACCAACAAGTCGTCCAGCAAATGACGGTAGGCCCGAACGCCATGGGTCTCGGCATCCAATCCTGACGGGGTGGTGCCGGCCTGGCTCGCATCGCGGAACTTGGTATCCACCGGAACGGCGAAGCGCCACAAGCTGTCTGAATACGTCTTGCGCAGAAGATTCAGACTCTTCACGGAGGCCTGGGTCCGGCGATCAAAGAGCGTCGGAACAATTGTGTATGGTAGCTCGTTCTTTTGGGACCGCATGATCATCTGAAGTGTATGAAGCATCCGCTCGAGCCCCTTGATCGCCAG
>JAVLAV010000186.1:0-682 GCA_031580735.1 Marinobacter sp. | reverse complement strand
CGATGTCCGAGCGCGTGACGACTTCCTCGACGAATGCTTCTGGAATACGGCTCATGGCGATGCGGTGTCCTTGTCACTCATCCGAGCACCGGAAACGACGGGACCGGCCGCCCCGGGAAGGGTGGCCGGTCCCGTTTGCACGACGGCTCGAGCGTTGCCCGACCCGCGCATGGCCTTACGCCGCTTTGTTGAGCAGATCGAGCAGGTCACCAATCTCCATCGCCTTGGGCTTGACCAACCAGAAGCGCTGCAGGTAGGCATCGAAGTCCGCCAGGATCTCGTGGGCCCGAGCGCTGTCGGTGCGGCGGGCATGTTCCTCGAGAATCGCGCGCAGGTGCTGGCGGTGCGGCTCGAGTTCGGCGGCCTGCAGGCGGTGGATGTCGACCAGTTCGTGGTTGTAGCGGTCGACGAAATCATTGGTCTCGTCGAACACATAGGCAAAGCCACCGGTCATGCCGGCACCGAAGTTGATGCCGGTGTTGCCGAGGATGGTGGCCACCCCGCCGGTCATGTACTCGCAGCCGTGATCGCCGCAGCCCTCGACCACCGCCTGGGCGCCCGAGTTGCGCACGCCGAAGCGCTCGCCGGCTTGGCCGGCGGCGTACAGCTTGCCGTTGGTCGCGCCGTACAGGCAGGTGTTGCCGATGATCGGGGTGTCCGAAGAGGCGAAGGTGCTGCCCTT
>JAVLAV010000185.1:0-691 GCA_031580735.1 Marinobacter sp. | reverse complement strand
CGGCGGTCTGGATGGTCATGTGGATGCAGCCCATGATGTTGGCGCCTTTCAGCGGCTGCTCGGATTTGTACTTGTTACGCAGGGCCATCAGCGCAGGCATTTCGCCTTCGGCGATTTTGATTTCCTTGCGGCCCCAGTCGGCGAGTTCGATATCGCGAACTTTGAAGTCTTCGAAGTTGTTTGGAGTGCTCATGGTGTTCTCCTGTTAATGCTAATGACGCTAAAGAATTTGAGGGCCACGGAATCCACGAGAAAATACGAACAAGTTAAAGACAAAGACTGTTTGCCACGGAATCCACTGAAGAACACGGAAAAAAGACCAACTGCATAAAAGATGAAGATCTTTGTTTTTTCCTTTCGTGTTCTTTCGTGGATTTAGTGGCTAAAAAAATCTTTTCATCTTTTCCTTCCGTGTTCTTCCGTGGATTCCGTGGCAAAAATTGTCTTTTCTCTTAGATCCCTGCAGCGTCCTTCAACGCCGCCGCCCGGTCGGTTTTCTCCCATGGGAAGGCGGTGAAGGTCTTGCCGTTCACGGTCATTTCATAGGGCTCGCGGCCGAAGTGGCCGTAGGCTGCTGTTTGTTGGTACATCGGGTGCAGCAGGTCGAGCATTTTGGTGATCGCATGCGGGCGCAGGTCGAAGTGCTGGCGAACCAGTTCGATGATCTTGTCGTCGCTGATCTTGCCGGTAC
>JAVLAV010000184.1:0-698 GCA_031580735.1 Marinobacter sp. | reverse complement strand
ATTGGCTGCTGGCGCTGGCTGTTTTATCGGTTTGGCTGCCATTGGCTTGGTGCTGGGTAATGGCCTGGGTGGTTAAGCCTCGCCAGTCGCTCTTTTCGATACACCCCACACGTCCCGCAATACCCACCCTCCGGTAGCTGATATTTCAAACAGCAGCCTTTGCGCTGTGGAATGGCGGTTTCCTGTTCCCCGAATACCGCTGGTATCCAGTCGATAAAGCGGTTTGCCTCGTTATTGAATTGCTCTAGCCATTGCTGCGCCAGCTCACATACACTGGCCGGTGCCGCCAGGTTCCAGACCGCCGAGAAAGGCGCTCCCAAACCCAGCCCGACACTGCTCCAGTAAGCCCCCGGGCTGACACCCCACTGTTGCCGGAATACCGGGTACCACTGCCGCGTCTGCTCAGCCATCGTACCCACAAACCCTGTTTCATTGACTGTGGGCAGGCCCGGTGCCTGGAACCAGCGACCGTTGGTCTGGCCATCCTGTTCGAGGGGCGAGAGGAAAATTCTGGCAGGATCCGCCACCGGTGCCTCGTGGTGCCGGTAAAGACGCAGGGTGAGCGGGGCGATCACGCTCAGGGCCAGGTCCTGTTGCAGCACCGAGGCGTAGGCACGAAGGGTTTGCCGGGTGGTGGCGTCCGGGAAGTCGGCCTGAATCTGATGAACCAGCAACTCGGGCTGCGCCAGGCATTGGGC
>JAVLAV010000183.1:0-701 GCA_031580735.1 Marinobacter sp. | reverse complement strand
GTACCATCTCAATAGCGCCTTTGCGAGCCAGTGCACGAAGGTGCTCTTCGGCCGCGTTGGCTGAACGAAACCCGAGCTCTGCGGCAATTTCCGCACGCGTGGGTGGATAGCCTGTCTCATCCAAATACCGCCGGATTATTTCAAGCACCTGGGATTGTCTTGCTGTCAGCTTCATCGAGCTACTCCATTACCTGGATAATCGGGCGTTCGGACAGATTTTACTGGCGTTCCGGCCCCTGTTTTTTTATACAGTGAATTTACTATATACAGTGTTTTATCCAGTGTAAAGCCGATGCTCGTTCTTTCTGAAGACTCAGTAACAATGGCGCTCAAAACGAATGTGTTATGGTGAAAACACTTTTACTCGATGTTTCAGGGAGTTCCATGACGCAAGCCAGCAGCTGCAAAATGCCGGATGTTCTGAAAACCCAACAGGGCCAGGACCGCCGTGTCGGTGTGGAGATTGAGTTATCCGGGATGAGTTATGACGCCCTGGTGAGTCGAGTCTCCGGTTTTTTTGGCGCAAAGCCAAGACTGGTTTCCCGTTACGTCACTGAGATAGACACCGCCTTTGGCACCTTTACCATTGAGCTCGATTCAGATCCTATCAAGGAACTCGACCTGGCCGATGATCGTCTGCCGGATTCGATCCGGGATATTGGCGGACAGGCGATGGAGGTTATTGATGCTGCGGCCGAACG